>NZ_JAFWFM010000160.1:0-2257 GCF_017515625.1 Geobacillus sp. | reverse complement strand
CATTTACAACCGGACGTTCGACCGGAACGGCAAGCAAATCGCTCTGGAATTGCATAAGGAAATTGTTTTTCACCGCCCCGCCGTCAACGCGCAACGTGGTCAGCGAGATGCCGGAATCGGCTTCCATGACGGCGAGCACATCTTTTGTCTGGTAAGCAAGCGATTCCAAGGTGGCCCGGATGAAATGCTCTTTCGTTGTGCCGCGCGTGAGGCCAAACACCGCCCCGCGCACCTCGCTGTCCCAATACGGCGTGCCAAGCCCGATGAACGCCGGTACGACATACACCCCGTCGGTCGACTCGACTTTTTCGGCATACGCTTCGCTGTCCGCCGCCGTTTTGATCATCCGCAAGCCGTCGCGCAGCCATTGAATGGCCGAACCGGCGACGAAGATGCTGCCTTCAAGGGCGTATTCGACCTTGCCGTCTATTCCCCAAGCGATCGTCGTGAGCAGCCCGTGTTTTGACGCGACCGCCTTTTCCCCGGTGTTCATGAGCATAAAGCAGCCGGTGCCGTACGTATTTTTCGCCATCCCTTCCGTAAAGCACGCCTGCCCGAACAAGGCCGCCTGCTGGTCGCCTGCGGCTCCCGCGATCGGCACCTCGACGCCAAAGAAGTGATAAGGGGCGGTTTTCGCGTACACTTCCGACGACGGCCGAACCTCAGGAAGCATCGCCTTCGGTACGCCTAGGATATCAAGCAGCTCGTCATCCCACTCGAGCGTATGAATGTTAAACATTAATGTGCGCGACGCGTTCGAGTAATCGGTTACATGGACGCGGCCGCCAGACAGCTTCCAAATGAGCCACGTATCGATCGTGCCGAAAAGCAATTCGCCGCGCTCCGCCCGTTCGCGCGCTCCGTCGACATGATCCAAAATCCATTTCACTTTTGTCCCGGAAAAATAGGCGTCAATAAGCAAGCCGGTTTTTTTGCGGAATAGCGGGTCATACCCTTTCGCTTTCAGTTCATCGCAAATGCCGGCCGTCTGCCGCGACTGCCAGACGATGGCGTTGTAAATCGGGTTGCCGGTGTCTTTCTCCCACACCACCGTCGTCTCCCGCTGGTTCGTAATCCCGATCCCTGCCACTTGTTCCGGCTTCACTTGCGCTTCGGACAAGACGCTGGCAATGACCGCAAGCACCGATCCCCAAATTTCATTGGCGTTGTGCTCAACCCAGCCGGGCTGCGGAAAATATTGCGTAAACTCTTTTTGCGCCATATGGACGATTTCGCCCTTTTGATTGAACAAAATCGCGCGCGAGCTCGTTGTGCCTTGGTCGATGGCTAACATGTATTGATTCATAACCTTCTTCCCACTTCTCCTTGATGAGCTTGCAATCCCCATATGCCAGCTACAGAGAACGGCGGCTTGTGGCGCTCACTGTCTTTCCGTTTGTCATCTTCGCCGCCGCCAAAACGGCTGCCGTTGCCGCCAGCACTCCCCATAATGCGCCTGACGGTTTTCCCAAGAAAACAGCTTTATACACCAAACTGCCTAGCGCGCCGCCAAGCAGCGGTCCGACGATCGGCACCCATGCGTACGACCAGTTTGATGATCCTTTCCCTGGGATGGGCAGCAAAAAGTGGGCCAACCGAGGCCCAAAGTCGCGGGCCGGATTAATGGCGTATCCCGTAGTGCCGCCGAGCGACAGGCCGATCGCCACGATCAAAAAACCAACGACAAACGGATTAAGCCCATCGGCGAACTGGTTGGCGCCAATGGCCAAGATGGCCAACACCAACACAAACGTGCCGATGATCTCGCTAAGCAAGTTGGCAGCCGCATTCGGCACGGCCGGACCTGTCGCAAACACGCCAAGCTTGACGCCCGGGTCGTCCGTTTCTTTCCAATGCGGCCAATAGTGGAGGTAGACAATGACCGCTCCCATGACGGCTCCAAGCACTTGCGCCGTAATATAGCCCGGCACGTCTTTCCACGGAAAATCACCGGCGAGCGCCAACGCGACTGTCAGCGCTGGATTGAGATGGGCGCCGCTATACTGGCCGACAGCGTATGCGGCCACGGCCACCGCCAACCCCCACCCCATCGTAATAACAATCCAGCCGGAGTTGGCCGCGTATGATTTTTTCAAGTTGACCCCGGCGCATACACCCGCGCCGAAAATGATGAGCAGTGCCGTGCCGATGAGCTCCCCTAAAAATGGCGACATTTGTTCTCTTCCCCCTTTTCTTCATTTCGTGATTTCTTCTTCCATTTCCTGTTTGTCCAGCCCCTCCGGAGGGTGAACCGTTG
>NZ_JAFWFM010000159.1:0-2505 GCF_017515625.1 Geobacillus sp. | reverse complement strand
GATGTGGTTGACACCCCTGCATCATACCAAGAGGGCTTTTTTTGATCAAGTCCCCGGAAAAGCTCCTAACGGGAATGCTCTTTTTATTTTTCATCCCTGTTTCACATTAATATAATGAACGATGTAAACAGGGAGGAAAGCGAATGGAAGAGAACAAACAATCGCTTGAGGTGGCCGGGCGCCAGTATGATCCGTCTGATTACAAGTCAGCCGCGGCTCTCGGCGCCGGGTTGGCCGAGACGCATGAACAAGTAAGCGACGTCTACGCGGAAGGGACGATCGAGGCGGCGGCCGAGCAAGAAAACGCGCCAGACATTCCCCTGTCCACGCCGGAGTAAAAGCCGAAACGCCAAGGATTCGCTCCTTGGCGTTTCCGCTGATGGCTAAGGCTGTCCATCGGTGAGAAATGAAAGGGCAAAAGGAAAGAAAAACAGTTCGTACTTTCCCCCATCGTCGTCTATACTAGTAGTGCGCACGGCGATTCACCGATATAAGGGGGATGATCATCGTGAGATGGCAGCGGGCTTTATTGGCGTTGCTCAAAGAGCGGAAAGACCATTCCATCGCGTTGGCGATCGACACATCAAACCGTCCGGAGCGGCCAATGCTCATTCAAAACATTGTGAAGCTGTTTGAAAAGCTGCGCCCGGACACGCTGCTCGTCCAAGCGGATTTTAAAATTCGCGATGTCTCTCCGGTTGGCGTGGCGACGATTAAATATTTCAAGCACGGGAAATCGTCGTACACCGAAGTGCTGGAATGGGCCGCTGCGCAAAAAATCGATACGTTGTTTTACATCACCGATGTAACCGGCTATTTTTATGAAGAACTCGAAGTCGACTATGAAGTGTTTTGGCTTGTGCCGGACGATTATATGCCGCGCGTGCCGTTTGGCAAGCCCATTCGTGTGGCGTAACACTGTGAGGAATGCCCCTCGTGATGAGAGGCATTCTTTTTTGTTAAGAAATTTAACAAACTTTTTGTGTTCGAAACCGATTGCAACCAAAAACACACGTTGCTTTTGGTTGGTTTGTGTTATATATTATTACATATAAAAGGGATGATAAATGACAAAAGGGGGATGCGTAAAATGGATGAAAAAACGTTGACGCTTGGGCTGGATGCCCTCTGGGTCATGCTTTCGGCGGTGCTCGTCATCGGCATGCAGGCAGGGTTTGCTTTGCTTGAGGCCGGATCAACGCGCATGAAAAACTCCGGGCATGTGGCTGGCAAACAAATTTTAAGCTTTGCTATCGCCTCATTGGCGTTTTGGGCGTTCGGCTTTGCGATTGCGTTTGGGGCTGGGAATAGCTTCATCGGGACGGAAGGATGGTTTTTAAAAGAAGGAAAAGGAACGTTTGACTCGTTGTCGTGGGCGAATGTGCCGCTCGAGCTCAAATTTTTATTCCAGCTCGGCTTTGCCGGCGTGTCGCTGGCCATCGCTTGGGGCGGCTTCGCTGAGCGGGCGAAGCTGTCTGTTTATTTTCTTTTTGGCACGATTTTTACGATCGCCATTTACCCGGTGATCGGCCATTGGGTGTGGGGCGGCGGCTGGCTCGGGCAACTCGGGATGCAAGATTTCGCTGGTTCAACCGTTGTCCACTTGCAAGGCGCGATTGCGGCGCTCATCGCCACGGTCTTGCTTGGCCCGCGCATCGGCAAGTTCAATAAAGACAAGACGCCAAACGTCATTCCGGGGCATAACCAAGTGTATACAGTCATTGGCGGATTGATTTTATGGATCGGCTGGTTCGGCTTTAACGCGGGCAGCACGATGGCGGTTGGCGACGGATTTTTCGGCTATGTGGCCTTGACGACGAACTTGGCTGCTGCGGCGGGGGCGGTTGCTGCGATCTTGACGGCGAAAATTTTGGTCGGCAAAGCGGACATTCCGGCGATGGTCAACGGTGTGTTGGCGGCATTGGTTGCCATTACAGCGGCGTGCGCGTTCGTTGAACCGTGGGCGGCGGTCATCATCGGTGCAGTGGCGGGATCGTTCACGTTCTGGACGTCCATCTACTTCGAACGCAAAGGGATTGATGATCCAATTTACGCCTTTTCCGTCCACGGCATTGCCGGCATTATCGGCACGATTTCAACTGGGTTTTTCGCTTCGCCGCGTTTAGTCGAGATCACGGGCATCGGGAAGGCCGGACTGTTTTACGGCGGCGGATTTGATCAGCTGATTGTGCAAACGGTCGGGGTGCTCGGCGCTGCGGTGTATGTCGCTGCCGTTTCGTTTATCATCTTATATGCCATGAAGAAAACGATCGGACTGCGTGTGACGGCGGAACAAGAAATTTCAGGTCTTGATATTAGCGAGCACGGCTCTTATGGCTATCCGGAACAGCTCGATCCCGTGTATCAGCCGAAGACAGCTGCCCAGCAATAGCCAAGGGGGAAAAGGAGCATTCCCGTTAGGAGCTTTTCCGGGGACTTGATCAAAAAAAGCCCTCTTGGTATGATACAGGGGTGTCAACCACATCTCTCACCATACCAAGGAGG
>NZ_JAFWFM010000158.1:0-13188 GCF_017515625.1 Geobacillus sp. | reverse complement strand
GTGATGGATATGCTCATCGGCGGCTTTTCGGTTGTGATGTTGATCGCGGTTGTGACAATCGTTTTTCTTTGGCGAAGGAATCGAGAAGGGCGAGTGTTTCTGTGGATATTGGCCCATTTCTTGTTGCTGTCTCTGGCTGTTTCATTTGCGCTGAAGGCGATTTCCTTTGATCTTACCCATGCGCAGGCATCCGAAGAAATCTCCCTCCTTCTTGGCAAGGCGGGGATGGCGTGGGGAGCGGGGATGGTTTGTTTGTTGGTCGGTATTGTGAAACTTTCAAGGCGCTGACCGTGATCCCGATAAGCGATAGGATTGGGAAGGAACAACAAGCAACAAAAAGAAGCCATCCACCTTGATCGGCTGAAGGTTCCGAGGGGTGGATGGCGTTTGCAAGATGATTCGAATAAGGAGTTGCCTATGTTGTTTTTCGATTTCTTGGTATGGTCAGTGTTTTCCAGTTGTTTGCGTTCAGCTGTTTCGCGATATAGACGATTTGCCCGATATGATACGAATAATGGTACATTTGCCGCTCAATGGCTTCGATGACGGAATGGGGTTCGCCGCGGATCGTGACGTCCGCAACAAATCCGTTTTCGCCGAAAGGGTGCGAAATGTGAGGGATAACGTCCGCTCTTTTATACGTAGCTTCCGATTTTTCCGTTTTTTCTCGCCCAATGCCATTGTTGCTTCAAGACTAATGAGCCCATGGCCAGCCATAATAGCGAGATGCCGAGAGCAGGAAAGAATACGGGCCATCCTTCATTCACTCCTTGCACGGCCCAAGAAAGGGGAGAAAAGTAGTTGAGAATATGAAAGGCTGTCGGCAATAAATTTGAAGATAGAAAAAAACCTGAGAAGATTAATAAATAATAAAGCAGCACCTCGGTAACGGCTCCGACTTGTTTTAAGCGAAGGGACAGTCCTAAAATGAACACACCGATTCCCGTCATCCCGATTAGGCTTACGCCGCCAA
The DNA here is from genome assembly GCF_017515625.1 of Geobacillus sp. Lineage (NCBI taxonomy): Bacteria > Bacillati > Bacillota > Bacilli > Caryophanales > Anoxybacillaceae > Geobacillus > Geobacillus sp. The sequence goes on along the minus strand of NZ_JAFWFM010000158.1, from coordinate 12,215 downwards.
ATACGACGATCTCCGTTATCATGGATAATATTCCCGAGAGAATTTCGGAAAATCCAATCATCAAAGCCGCACAGATGAAAAAGAGCACTACCCACACGGATGATAATGCGATTTCCGCGATCACTACGCCCATTAAAACTTGCCATGGGGGAGTCTTGGTGGAAAGTACCTGCTCTGCCGTGCCGAGATACGCTTCCTCGATCACCGTGTTGCCGAGCTTTGAGATCAAATGAGCGCTTAAGTACCAAAGGCTGAAACCGAACAGTTTGAGCGTCGCTTCCTTTCCGGTTTGTATCGGGCTTGCGTACAGCGTACCGAGAAAAAAGACAAATTTAATGATAAGGCCAACGGTAAAATCGAACCAATACCGACGATACTCTGCTCTTTTTTTCAAAAAGGAAGCCAATACTACATTCAAGATTTGCAGGGGCAACCGACTCACCTCCTTAGACGGATAGGTTGGAACGAATAGCGGCCAAAAAATGAGTTTCAAGGTCGGCTGGAGTTGAAAAATGTTCTTTCGTGCCGCTCCAAACGATTTTTCCGCCTTGAATAAAGACAAACTTATTTCCAACGGCGTGGGCAAAAGGAATGTCGTGGGTGGTGATGAGAACGGCTTTCCACCATTGGTTTTCTTCCGTTAACATGGTTCGGATATGATGTTGCGACTCAACATCAAGGCCAAGAGTTGGCTCATCAAGGAACAAAAACGGCGCTCCTTTCATTAAGGCGATCGCAAATGCCAGTTTTTGTTTCATCCCACGTGAAAGGGTTTGGGTAAGACGCTCAGCGTATGGGGTTAGATTCAACACGGCCATCATTCGTTCGGCTCTTCGTTTTGCTTCAGCACGACTCCATTTGTTCAGCAAGCCGAAGTATAAGAGATTTTCCAAAACAGTTAAATAAGAATAGGAGTTGTCAGCTTCTTCAAATACGACCGCAATCGACTCGCGCGCTTCATCTGGATGGCGGACAACATCTACTCCATTGACATAGATGCTGCCGCTGTCTGGTGCAGTAAGCCCGATGATGCATCTTATTAAAGTAGTTTTTCCGGCTCCATTCGGCCCTAAAAGAATAAGTCGATCCCCTTCAACCAGTTCAAGGGAAACATTATGTAATACTTGGCGGTTTGGCGGATAGATTTTGTTTACGTCTTGCACGGCAATCATTTTTTTCTACCCTTTCCATTTAATAAGCTAGGGTGGTCTTGAAAAATCTTGAGGACCACCCGAAAGGATTATTACCAACTCGCTGGGACTTGAGACGGAGCATGTTTTAGTATGTCGTCACTTGTTGGAATAGGAGGGACCACAGTAAGAGAACCATGTCCTTCCAGTCGATAGAAAAGCTCTGTAGAAATACTGGTGGAAAGTTCAATAGCTATATCAATTTTGCACCACATATTAAATACTCGGAAGAAATATTGGCGTAAAGGTATTTGATTAAATTCAACACATTTAACAAAAAGTTCTGGGTCAACTTTTGCTACTTCTTTGCAAGTCTCCAAAACTTTGATAAGATCCTGTAAAGGATTTATTGTGTTTTTAAATAAATCTCTTTCCCATTCAAAATATTTCACAAGATTATCTTGTTCAATAATTCCTGAGACTAACTTCCACATTTCTTGTGACGGTGGTAAGAATAGGTTCTTTTCCAGCTTATCTTTTAGGTTCCATTTATTAATTTGTGAAGCTAATGGATTTCCCTTATATTCAAGTTCAACGCATTTTTTGAGGAGGTCATCGTAGGATTCTATAATATTATGGATATCATGAATAGCAGTTTGTAAAAACGATATGGAGTTTTCTAGGTGTGCAACTGAATCACCGGTTGGTTGTACAAAACGAGTAGCATCTGTAGCACCGGTGGCAGCAATAATAGCTTTTTCTAGTTCAGAATTCGCTTGCCACAAATGAGTAATGCCTTGCCCTATAGCCCAAGCGCACTGAGCAGATAAAGCGGTGGTAATAGCCAGTCCTTTCGTTGGTCTATGATTTTTTCCACCCATATTCTCTTTCCCCTTTCTTTTTCAAACTTAAGTGTATTATACAAAAAAAAACAAAAAAATGTAAATATTTAAAATTAACGTGACATTAGAAACCGATCAAAAATACACGCCAAGACAGGGATTCCGTGAGCTTGTGTAAAAAGAGGGGCGTTTTCCGTGAAGTCGTCGTCAACACCATGCTTTTTTGAGCAGTTGGACTCCAAGCCTGTCATCAGTGTTTGGCGAGAGGCGTTTCACTAAACAAGAAAAGCGGATGGAGGTTTTCCCCATCCGCTTAGCGGTAGTTCACAAACTGCACGTCAATCGGCAAATCCGCTTCGCGAATGGCGGCGATCACCTTTTGCAAGTCGTCTTTGCTTTTGCCGCTGACGCGAATTTGGTCATCTTGCACTTGACTTTTCACTTTCAAGCCGGTGTTCTTGATGATCGTGGTGATTTTTTTCGCGTTTTCTTTGTCGATCCCTTGGACGAGCTTGGCGCGCTGGCGCACTGTGCCGCCTGATGCCGGCTCGATTTTGCCGTATTGGATGTTTTTCGTCGCCACCCCGCGCTTAATGAGCTTGCCGATGAGCACGTCTTTCAGCTGCTCAAGCTTAAACTCATCGTCGGAGATGAGAACGAGCTCGTCTTTCTCGAGCGAAATATCGCTTTTGCTTCCTTTGAAGTCGTAGCGTGTTTTGATTTCTTTCATGGCGATGTTAATCGCGTTCGCCACTTCCGACAAATCGACTTTGGATACGATATCGAACGAACTTTCTTTTGACATACGTGACCTCCCGGGCGTGTGATGTACTTTCATTATAGAAAAAGGTGGGGGGAAAGACAACAATGATCAAAGGGGCAAGAAGGTTAGTTTCGTCCTTTATCCGGAAGAGGACGGCATGTAGCACCATGCTGAAAGCGGGACTTGATGCAGGGGAACAATGTGAAAAAGGCGGTGTTTCAACCGCCTTTTTGTCATTTTGCTCACAAATGATCCGTCTTCTTCGAATATGCGAACTTCCCGGCTTCGCGGTTTTTTTCGCGCATCATGTTTTTCTCATGGCGCTTCGCTTGGTTGTCGCGCGCTTTTTTGTCATTGTCGCTCGTGTTTGGCATCGGTAGCCCTCCCTTGTTTCGATCGTCCATCATTAGTATGCGGCAAATGGAAATGAACTATATGGAAATAGGGGAAGGTAGTTTGTGGAAAGATAAATGGAGAATTTTTCTTAACAAATTTTCTCGGATGGCCGGATGCGGTCCAAAACGTACTACTACTACAACCTTCTTGATCAACTTCGGTAATGAGGACAGGCGCCTGTGGTTGTGCAGGCGCCTTTGTTTTGTCCGGCGGAAAAGGCGTCAGATCTCAATATATTTGTTCAGAAAAAAGAGGGCAATCGTCCCCGGTCCGGCGTGTGCGCCGATGACGCTGCCGATGTCGGAGAGGAAAAAGCGCGTGCAGCCGTGTGTTTCTTCGATCATCCGCTTCAGCTCAAGCGCCGTTTCTTCGTCATCGGCGTGGCTGATGCCAATCGTTTGCTTTTGCAGATCATCGCCGCGCTCTCCCATCAACTCGACCATGCGTTTCAACACTTTTTTCCGCCCACGCAGCTTCTCAAGTGGGACAAGCGCGCCGTCTTCGACATGGAGAAGCGGCTTGATGTTGAGCAAGCCCCCGAAGGCCGCCGCGGCTTTGCTGATGCGTCCGCCGCGCGCCAAGTAATCCAAGTTGTCAACGGTGAAAATGTGTTCCATATGGCGGCAATACGCCTCGATCGTTTCACAAAGCAAGTTGTACGGTGTGTTTTGTTTCGCCAGCTCGACTGCCTTCATGACGGCGAGCCCTTGGCCAAGAGAGGCGCATTTCGAGTCGATGATTGTCAGGCGAAATTCCGGATATTCATCAAGCAGCTCGCTGCGCACGGCCATCGCCGTTTGGTATGTACCGGATAATTTCGATGAAAAGGCGATGTAAAGGCATGGCCGGTTTTCTTTGGCGTATGGCAAAAACAGTTCCTTCATCGCCAGCGGGCTTGGCTGCGCGGTTCTCACGACATCTCCGCCGCGCATGGCGTCATATACTTGCTTCGGCTCGATCGTGATGCCGTCTTCGTAATCTTGGCCGTTCCAATGAACGACAAGCGGCAAAAAGGCGATTTGATGCTCGCGAATGTACGATTGAGGCAAATCCGCGCCGCTGTCGGTGATGATTTGAATGGACATCTTTCGTCCTCCTCTTTTCTCCTTTCGTGTTCCCCACGGCTCTATCAGATGAATGAACCGTTTCCGCAGGTGAACGGCGATTCATGTTTCTATGTTCAGTGTAGCGGTTTTCAGCTCAGAATACAACGGAAAATCGGGGACGAGAGAAAAAAACAGCTGCGGGAAGCCCGCAGCTGTTATTGAGTGAGCTCATCAAGCTCAGCTTGAAATTGACGCAACTGCGCTTTTTCTGCCGTGTTGGAATGCGCGTACGCGGATGACAAGGCGTTTTTGGCGATGGCAACAGCGCGCTCGACGCTCATGTCGATCTCGCCGCTTTTGGCTTGTTTCGCCTGTGCGACTGCTTTGCGCGCCTCTTGAAACAGACGGTTGCCCATCGTTATGCCCCTCCAAGCGACGTTTCCACCGCTTTTTCCGCTTTGCGTGCTTCCGCCTCGGCGTACGTCAGGTGATAAGGGATTCGCTTGTCATGCCGTTCAACCGCATCGACGCCTTGCTGGACGAAACGCTTCGATTTGTTTCGTTTGCCCATGACCGATTCCCCCTTTAAAAAGTTGAAGACGCGCGTTGCGTCACGTATAGTGTAACCGCCGCCAGGGAACAGTAGTAAGGAAATTCGTTACAAACCGCCGTTCGTCGCTCTGAAAGCGGAAATCTGCTTGACACGACAGGAAAAAATCAATGCAAAAGCGGAAAGAAGTGGTTGGGAGGCGCGAGAAGCCTCCCGTAGCAAGGGGGGCGGCAGGGCTACAGGCCTAGAAGATCTTGTAAATACAAGCCGATACCGTCTTCTTCGTTGCTTTTCGTCACATCGTCAGCGACCGTTTTCAATGACTCGATAGCGTTGCCCATGGCGACGCCCAGCCCGGCCCAATCGATCATTTCGAGGTCGTTGTCTTCATCGCCAAAAGCAATGACGCGCTCCCTTGGGATGCCGAAATAGTCGGCGACTTGTTTTAAGCCTGCAGCCTTATGGACGCCATGGCGGATGATTTCAATGACATGCCACGGTTCGCTCCAGCGCCGTTGGTGGATGACGTTGGCGTACACATTCGCTAAGTGTGATTGAATCCGCTCGATATGATCATCGTCCGTGTACACGAGCACGCTCGTCGGATCTTTGCCGAGCGAGCGGCGCAAATCACCGATTTCCACGGTCGGGTTGCCAAGGCGGACGATGTCAAGCAAGACGTCGTCGTGTTGATGAAAATAAACATTGTCTAACACTTCGGCCATCATATTCTTGATTCCATAGGATTCGCTGATTTCAACAATGTCTTTGACGATCGCAAGCGGCAGCGGGTAATGGTGCATGCCCCACGACGGCTGGCGCGGATGGTGGACAAACGCACCGTTGAAATTGACGATCGGCGTTGCAAGGCCAAGTTCTTCGTAGTACATGGAGCTTGCCCGGTACGGGCGGCCGGTGGCGATGACAACAAAATGGCCGACGTTGATGGCGCGGCGGATGACGTCTTTGGTAAATGGGGAAATCGTTTTATCCTCTTTGAGCAACGTTCCATCCAAATCCAACGCGATTAAATACGGCTTCATGTCCGACTCCTTTGCCCTCGTTATTCTTTACACTACATAGTGTAACTCTTTTCCAAAATCGCTGTCCATATGGTAAACTATATAGCGATGGAAAAAGAAAAGGGGTTTGTGCAACCATGGTGATCATTGAACAGGAACAGTTGGCCGGCGTGCCGGTTCTTCACGTTGTCAAGTCGGAAAAGCGGGACGAACGGCTGCCGCTGATTTTCTTTATCCACGGCTTTACGAGCGCCAAAGAACATAATTTGCATTTCGGCTACTTGCTCGCCGAGGCGGGCTACCGCGCTGTGCTTCCCGACGCGCTGTTTCACGGTGAACGGGACGAAGGCTTGAGCGAACGGAAATTGCAGCTGTCGTTTTGGGACATTGTTGTGCGCACGATCACCGAAATCAAGGAGATGAAAAACGACCTTGTAAGCCGCGGATTGGCGGATCCCGAACGGATTGGGCTCGCTGGGACATCGATGGGCGGAATCGTCACGTTCGGCGCGCTCGCCGTCTATCCGTGGGTGAGGGCGGCGGTGGCGCTCATGGGCTGCCCGAACTACAGCGCCTTTTTTGATGAGATGATTGAAGAAGGAAAGCGGCGCCAAATCGACATTCCGCTGCCGCCGACGCTGCTTGCGCTCGAAAAAGAAAAGCTCGCCCGCTACGATTTATCCAAGCAGCCGGAAAAACTCGCCGGGCGGCCGCTGTTCATCTGGCACGGGAAAGCCGACCAAGTCGTCCCGTATGCTTATACATATGAGTTTTACAAGCAAATTAAACCACTTTATGAAGGAAACGAAGACCGGCTGCAATTCATCGCCGACCCGCACGCCGGCCATAAAGTGACGCGTGAAGCGTTTTTGGAGACGGTGCGCTGGTTTCGCAAGCATGTGTAAGCAAAATCGGCAATGAGGAAACGAACATGTTTGTGGTCAGCTAAAGCGTGCTTCACAAGAGGAAATCCGCCTTTTAAACAAAAAAGGCGGATTTTTCGTTTGAACACATTTTTTATTCAAATGAACATTTGAATATAAGGGGGAGATATGCTATTCTATATTCAAATGAATATTTGAATATTGGCAAGGAGCGAGAAGGAATGCACCGTCATGATGTGTGCGACGTTTACTGTTATGACGACGAGAAGGTCGAGCGGGTTCAGCGGCGGCTTCGCGATGAACCAATTGCCGAGATTGTCCCTTTTTTTAAGGCGCTTGCCGATGAAAACCGGGCGAAGATCGTGTATGCGCTTTGCGGTGAAGAGGAGTTGTGCGTCTGTGACCTAGCGAACGTCATTGGTGCGACGGTGGCGACGGCATCACATCATTTGCGCATTTTGTATAAGCAAGGAATTGTGAAATATCGAAAAGAGGGGAAACTCGCCTTTTACTCGCTGGATGACGACCATATTCGCGAGCTGCTGCTTGTCGCGCTCGCCCATCGGAAAGAGGGGGATGGCCGTGGGGAATGAACAAACATTAGATCGGCTCGAGGCCAAAACATACCGCGTGCAAGGACTGACGTGCACAAACTGCGCAGCTAAGTTTGAACAAAACGTGAAATCCTTGCCCGGCGTGAAAGAGGCGAAAGTGAATTTCGGCGCCGCCAAGCTCACCGTTTGGGGCGAGGCGACGATTGATGAACTTGAGCAGGCAGGAGCGTTTGAACAGTTGACCATTCGTGAAGAACGAGAGCGCACCGTCCGGCCGGAACCGTTTTGGAGGAAGAAAGAGAACAGGAACGTCCTTGTCTCTGCTGTATTGCTTCTGATTGGCATTGCGGCCGATGCGGCGGACAAGGGGATGCTGGCGATTGCGATGTATTTGGCGGCGATCGTGATCGGAGGCTACTCCCTGTTCTGGACGGGGCTCCGGAATCTGTCCCGCTGGCAGTTTGATATGAAAACATTAATGACGATCGCCATTCTCGGTGCAACGGCGATCGGGGAATGGCAGGAAGGGGCGGTTGTTGTCATTTTGTTCGCCATCAGTGAAGCGCTTGAGCGCTATTCGATGGAGAACGCGCGGCGGTCGATCGCATCATTGATGGAGATGGCACCTGCGGAGGCGACCATCCGGCGCGGCACGGAGGAAATGACCGTTCCGGTCGAAGACGTTCGCGTCGGGGATGTCATGATCGTCAAACCAGGGGGAAAAATCGCTTTGGACGGCATTGTCATAAGCGGCGCCTCCACAGTGAATGAAGCGGCGATCACCGGTGAAAGTCTGCCGGTGGAAAAAGCAGTGGGGGATGCAGTGTTTGCCGGGACGCTGAATGGAGAAGGATTCCTCGAAGTTGAAGTAACAAAGCGGGCGGATGAGACGACATTGGCGAAAATGATTGATCTTGTGGAAGAGGCGCAAGCGGAGCGGGCGCCGTCGCAAGCGTTCGTCGACCGGTTTGCTCGCTATTATACGCCGTTTATTATCGTGACCGCGCTTCTGATCGCCATCGTTCCGCCGCTCGTGATGGGCGGGGAGTGGCTTGATTGGATTTACCGCGGTCTTGCCGTTCTTGTCATCGGCTGCCCGTGCGCGCTCGTCATCTCCACCCCGGTGGCGATTGTCACCGCCATCGGAAACGCGGCTCGGCGCGGCGTGCTCATCAAAGGCGGCGTGCATCTCGAACAAATCGGCCGGCTGCGTGCCGTTGCCTTTGATAAAACCGGGACGTTGACGAAAGGGAAACCAGCCGTGACCGATGTCGTCGTGTATGAAGGAACACGTGAGCAGCTGTTGGCCATCGCCGCCGCCATCGAAAAACGGTCGCAGCACCCTTTGGCTTCTGCCATCGTCCGCAAAGCGGAAGAAGAGGGAGCACCGTTTCTTGATGTGGCCGTCGAAGAGTTTCAATCGCTCACCGGCCAAGGAGTGAAGGCGGTGATTGCGGGGAACACGTACTATATCGGCAGCCCCGCTTTGTTTACCAGTTGGATCGGGAAGTTGCCCGATGAAGCGGAAAAGCAAATCTCTGCCTTTCGGGACGAAGGAAAAACCGTGATGGCCGTCGGCACGGCCGATCGGCTGTTGGGGCTTGTCGCCGCGGCCGATCAACTGCGGCCGTCCGCCCCGGAAACGGTTGCCGCGCTGCGGCGCCTTGGGGTGGCGGAAGTGGTGATGGTGACGGGCGATCACGAGCAAACCGCACAGGCCATCGGCCGTCAAGCGGGCGTATCCGATATTCGCGCCGAGCTCCTTCCGGAACAGAAGCTGGCGGCGATCCGCGAGCTGAAAGAACGTTGCGGCATGACCGCCATGGTCGGCGACGGGGTGAATGACGCCCCTGCCTTGGCCGCGGCCGATATTGGTGTGGCGATGGGCGGGGCGGGGACGGATGCCGCCTTGGAAACAGCCGATGTTGTGCTCATGGCCGACGATTTGCGCCAGCTGCCGTACACCGTCCACCTTGGGCGCCGAACGCTTGCCGTCATCCGGCAAAACATCGCCGTCGCCTTAGGGCTTAAAGTGCTGGCACTCGTGGCCGCCGTCCCGGGCTGGCTCACCCTTTGGCTCGCGGTGTTCGCCGATATGGGCGCGACGCTGCTAGTGACACTCAACAGCATGCGCCTATTGCGGGTGAAGGAATGAGACGGGGCTGCGGGCAGCGAGATACATCGTCCAACTTAGAAGAAGTGCATTTGTCCTCTCTCATGAAATGCGTGGAAAATATGGGTGCTTTCTGACGATGAGAGACGGTATAATGAAGAGGAAAACATCACAGCTGATTAGGTTGAATGTTTGGGGATAGCGGCTGTTGGATGGAACCATCGTTTTGGTCTGTTCATGAAAATCGTGGGGAAGAGGGGCGTCATGAAGGGATCTCGAAAAGAAGAGAGGCATGAAACGCAACGGACAGAAGAGATTCAACGGATGGATGACCGGGTGTTTTCGCCGGTCGAAGAGTTGGATCGGATCGCCGCGGGAGGGGCGATGAAGCGGGAAGCCCTCGATTGGCGAGGATTTCCCCGGTGGATTCGATATGTCGGATACATCGCCTTCGCCTTTTTTGTCATCGTTCCTTTGATGGCATGGTTGTGGAACGTGTATATAGATACGAGCTGAAAATGGAAACGATCCGCCAGTTCGATTGGATGAAGAGCATATTGATTCGTTTCATACCAAGAAAACAATCGATTCATCCCTAGAGGCAAAGGGCGCAACGAATCCAACCGTTGTTTCAGCTCGTCGATTTTAGCAAACATCGCTCTCACCTCTTGGCATATGATTCGCGGCCTCGATTCGTTTTTCCTTTAAATAGCCAAGCGATGGTTCTTGTTTTTCTATATGATACAAAAATAAAGGGCGGGGAGTGTTCAGCAGTTGCAGAACAATGAAACAACCGCCCGCCCAACACGGGCGAACGGCGAAAAGGGGATGGAAAAGTGGAGTGTTTCAAGAAAAATGCCCAAGCTGCCGGAGCGCTTCTTCGCTCATTCGCTCCGGCGTCCATGGCGGGTTCCATGTCACTTGGACGCGCACGTCACGGATGCCGTCAATGTGCTCAAGCGCCCGTTTGACGCCGCCGGCGATCGAGTCGTGAAGCGGGCAGCCGGGGGTCGTGAGCGTCATCAGGACATTGATATGCCCATCTTCGATTTTTAAGTCATAAATCAACCCTAAATCGACGACGTTAATGCCGAGCTCCGGATCAAGGACCGTTTTCAGCTGTTGAATGGCAAGTTCGCGGACATCCATCGTTCTTTTCCTCCTCATTCGCTTATTTTCGGAAGACCGTTAAAATCGTTCCGGCAAAGGCAACGCTTAATCCAGCCAACAGTACTTGAGTGATGGCGAACAGCGGCACGCTCGCGACAGCAAGCGCAACGGCCGCCAGCGCGAGGGCGAAAAGCCATAGGCGGCATTGGACGGTGACGGCTCGTTCATTCATCATTTGTTTTAACGTCGGCACGTTTTGTTGGCCGACTTTTTCGCTGTAGCGATGCGTCCACCATAAAAACGGCACGATTTTGAACAAATAGCCGACGATGCTGAAGAGAATCCAGCCGACAATGAATAGATAAACAATGATGCCAAGCAGCCGTCCGCTGCCGACGACGATGGCGACAAAGGCGGCAACGTGCAGCACAAGGCCGATGACGATGGCCGAAAGCGAAAAGCGGAACGGGCGGTCAAGCGTTTTTTTCATCCGCTTTTGCAAAATGGCGCGGATATGCCAGGCGAAAACAAGGAATCCGCTCATGAGCAAGGCTGCACCGGCTGCAAGCCATGCGTGGCTTCGCAAGAATAAGCTGGCGAACGCCACCGCAATCCCGCTGATGTACAGCGCATAGACGTAACGCGCCGGCCGCAGCGAAAAGCCGTGGGCGAGCGAGAACATCGGTACCATTTTGTACGAAAAGCCTATGATGAGAAGTGTGAACCAGCCGCACAGCCCGAACAGCACATGCAAGCCGAACACCGTTTCATGACTGTTGGCGCCTGTGGCGGCGAAAAAGTGAAAGGCAAGCAGCCCTCCAGCGGCGCCCGTCAGCAGCAAAAACAATAAGGAAGTCGCGACAAACAGCGTCATGATCGTTTTGTTTTTTTGTTGTTTTAATGTCATCGCCATTTGCCAGACAAACAGCACGATGCCGAACAGCAGAAGCAAGCCAGGGAGAAACGCTTGGTTTGGCGTAAACGCTAAACTGGCGGCAAAGGTGACGATGCCGAGAGCGGTGATCGCAAACTGCCAAAAACCGAGCCGCTCGCTCCAAATCGGCGTCAAAAAGGCGACCGGAACGAGCTGGTACATCGCCCCCATGGCCGTCATCAATGCAAAGCCAAGCAACGCCAGGTGGGCCGCCGCCCATACGAACGGCAGCCGGAACGCGCCGCTGCTAAGTGAGGGAATCGCTCCAAGCAACATAAGCTGCGATGCGGCGAACGCCAACACGGCGAACATGATAAACGAGAACGGAAGACGGACGTCTGTTTCCGTCCCCGTGCGAGTAGGAAACACGTTGCTCATCCTTTCGTAATGCGGATTTCAAAGCTGCCGTCTTCGCGTGCGACCGTCTCGTGCCGGTAGCCGAGCTCGTCAAGCTGTTCGTACAAAAACATCGGGCGGCGGTCGTTAATGATCGTCAGCGTCTCCCCAGGATTCAGCTTCGCGAGGGCAGCGAGCGTCCGCATCATCGGCTGCGGCGGCTCGAGTCCGCGGTTATCGAGGATCATCGGTCATCCCCCCTGCTTCACAAACGTTACTTTCCAATGTTTTTTTTCGATTTGTTCGGCCTCGTACGTAAATCCTTTCGCTTTCATAATCGGAAACAGCGGCAGCGGCTTGAATGGAGCGTGCAAAATGAACGTATCGCCCGGCTGCAGCGGTTTGATGGCGTTCATAATTTTTTCAAACGGCTCACGTTTCTGCCGCAAATCTTCGCGCACATCGAGTTCAATCGTCACACCCATGCGCTTTCCTCCCTCTAGAAATGTTGATTTATCAAGGCTTTTCGGCCCCT
>NZ_JAFWFM010000157.1:0-3138 GCF_017515625.1 Geobacillus sp. | reverse complement strand
TAAAGCTGTAGACCTGAGTGTCTTATGCTCTAGCGGCGAAGTGGACACGCCTCAAAGAATAAGGATTGCTTGAAGCAGTCAAACTTCTTTGGAAGCCCCCACTTCAAATTTTCGCTAGAAAATTAAGTGGGGGTAGTTCACTGAATATTCCGTTTATCGCAGCCGCAGGCGATGCAGTGTTTTCCAATTTAGCGCTCATTTTCGCCATCGGCGTGGCGATCGGTTTTTCGAAAGACGGCAACGGCGCCGCCGCTCTGGCCGGCGCGATCGGTTACTTTGTCTTGACAAAAGGGGCCGCCGCGATTGATAAAGACATCAATATGTCTGTGTTGGGCGGCATCAATGAATTAAAAAAATGCAAAACCGTTTGTTTGCTCCCTGTTATTGAGACAAAAACGAAAGGGAGGAAAGCGGACATGTCATTTGTTCCATGCACGACTGCCATTTATGCATTTAGCAAAAACCACCAACCGGTTCGAACAGTCCAGTCAGGGGAAACGTTTGTCATCGAAACGTACGACTGTTTCCAAAATCAAATTACTTCAAGTGAAACGTCGTTTGACTCGATCGATTGGAATCATATCAATCCGGCGACCGGACCGATCTATATTGAAGGGGCGGAACCCGGTGACATTTTAGCGGTAAAAATTGAACAGATTCGCCTCAAAGGACAGGGGGTCATGACTGTCGGACCAGGGCTCGGGGTGCTTGGAGACCGGATTCCGCAGTTTGAAGCAAAAATGATTCCAGTAGAAGAAAACCGGGCTATATTTGACGAGCATCTTTCTATTCCATTAAATCCAATGATTGGCGTCATCGGGGTAGCGCCGAGCGGTGAGGATGTGTCGTGCGGGACGCCCGGGCCGCATGGAGGCAATATGGATACAAAGCTCATTACAACAGGAGCAACCGTTTATTTTCCTGTATTTGTAAAAGGTGCATTGTTTGCATTGGGTGACTTGCATGCGGCGATGGGGGACGGCGAAATCGGTGTGTCTGGAATTGAAATTCCAGGGGAAGTGACGGTTACCGTCCGGGTGATGAAAGGATATTCGCTCAACCATCCACTGTTGCAAAACGATGATGGCATTGCGACGATCGTCTCGGCCAAAACATTGGATGAAGCGGTCAAACAGTCGGTTGCGGAAATGGTTGATTTGCTGTTGCCGCATACTCCGTTGACGCTGAACCATTTGACGATGGTGCTCAGCGCTGCCGGTCAGACACAAATCAGCCAAGTCGTTGACCCGCTCGTCACGGCGCGTTTCTTTGTACCGCGATTTGTGCTTGAAGCGTATGGCATCCGCCTGTTTGAGGATTGAGGAGGGAACGGCGATGGCGCAACTTGAAACGAACACATCGGTTGAGTCGCTCGGTTATAAACAGGAATTAAAACGGTCGCTCACATTTGTTGATTTGTTGATTTACGGGATGGTGTTTATGGTGCCGATCGCCCCTTTTGGCATTTACGGGTATGTAGCGCAAGGGTCAAAAGGGATGGTCGCCTTAGCATACTTAATCGGAATGGTGGGGATGATTTTCACTGCCCTGAGCTACGCTAGAATGGCCGAAGCGTTTCCAATCGCTGGTTCCGTGTATTCCTACGCCCAGCGGGGAATGAATATGTCGGTTTTATGGCAGGGTGGGGCATTTTGCTTGATTACATTTTCGTTCCGGCTCTTCTCTATTCTCGTTAGTGATAAATTATTTTTTGCACAAACAAAAGAGCAACGATTACATCAATCATTTCTTGTTCCCGCTTATCGGCTTTATCATCATCGGTTATGTGTGGGTCAATCTTGACCCGCTCAGCAAAAAGCTCGGATTGATTTGGATCGCGATTGGACTCGTTTACCTGATCTTTTTGCGGCTCACGAACAAAGACTCCCGTCTAAGCGGGGAACTGTAGTCGCTTGTAAGGCCTGACGCCGTCATAAAAGGCGTTGGGTCTTTGATTTTTAGAGGCGATGAAACGTTTTTCCGATCTCGACGTATTACATAGATGAGAGGTATGAGATTACGGCGCCTTGTTAAGGCAAAACGCCGTTCATCCGCCAATAGGCGGGCGCCGATAAAACGTGGAAGGAGCCGGAGGAACATGAGCATGTTTGGAAAAGTCGCCGCCGATGTGCTTGGGTTAAGCGACATCGGTTCGGTCATTCAGCCGAAAGACTATGACAAAGTCGATGCCGATGATTATGTGATGCACGAGGATGGGGAGAAAATCTATTTTCTTATCAAATCAAAATCGGATGAGTATTGCTTCACCAACCGCGCGCTCATTCATTTGGACGGCACGAGCGCCGCGAGCAAAAAACGGACGCTGCGCCGCTACGATTACTACAAGCATCCGATTTCCGACGTATCGCTCGAAACGGCCGGGACGGTCGATTTGGATGTGGAAATTAAATTTAAAATTGGACCGCATTCCTACTCCATTGATGTGCATAAAAAGCATATTGAGGAACTGAAAGATTTGTATAAATCGCTGTTGGCGATCGCGGAGATTTGCCATGAAAACGAAACGAAGTTCCACTATGCGGAGCGGAGTTTGGAACTGGCGGCCAAGGTGTTGGCCAACATGCGCGGTGACGGCGCCAATGTATCGGCGGATTTTCAAGCCGTGAATGAATACGCTTTTCGCTGGCTGACGGAAGCGAAAAAGAACTATACGGTGAAGGATTTCGGCTTTGTGTTTGACAAATATATTCAACAGTGACGAGATGAAGGTTGTATCGGGGAAAGACGCCGTGCCAGAGGTGGGGCGTCTTTCCTAATTTTTTTAGCGACATATGGAAAAGGAACGTTTCTCCGCAGCCGGAAGAAACTCAAAAGATGAGGTTTGTGGGAATCGATGAATAGGCAACATGGCGGCATTTGACATCGCGGAGCTCGATGCAACGGCGCATGCGGCGTTCCGTACAAAACACGGACACTGGAGCCGAGCTGCCTGACCGCAAAAGTGATCGATGACCGCCTGCCGCCAGCCCACTGTAAAAGTGTGAGTAAAATATTTGTGGGTGACATTCAGGAATGATTCCCCGACGAGGGTTGCGAACTTTTGTTCGCGACGCTCGTCGGGGCCACCAAGCGAAGCGCGGTAGAAAAAAGCAAATGTCATGCAAAAAGGACTCTCTC
>NZ_JAFWFM010000156.1:0-6661 GCF_017515625.1 Geobacillus sp. | reverse complement strand
TCGTCCTCATCAGCGACGCGGAGATCCAAAGGGTGCATCGAATATGCTTCCCCCCACGGAAGGAAAATATAACCAGCCGTGGCCGCGAAGCGCACCCTAGGTCTGTAAGATATCCACAAAACTGAAAAAGGATGTAAGGGAATTTGTCGAAAAATATTTTTTGGACACCCCTGAGAGGCCGAAAAGCCTTGATAGATCAACATTTCTAGAGGGAGGTAATGTAGACGTTCTCCACTTTCCCTTCCTGCATTAACGCATTAATCTGTTGTTTCAGCTGCTCTTTCAACGCCGCCATTCCTTCTTTTCCTTTAAAGTCGGCCGCTTTCATTTCCGAGAGCTGTTCGATGATTGCATCCTTAATCTGGAAATCACGCTTCTCCGCTTCTTCTTTTCCTTTGTCGCTGTCGGTTTGAATTTTAAAGGAGATTTTAATATAACGGCCGTCCGCCAAATTCGTTGTCATTTCCGGAATGTCGATCGAACTGTCCGCCAGTTCATCGGCGCTTGGCGCCTCCTGTTTTTCTTTGCCGGTCAGGTTCATAACGGCAACAAGCGCCGCCGTGCCGGCCAAGGCAATGACCGCTAGCACGATGACCATCGTTTTGAGTACTTTATTCCCTTTCACGGTTCAATCCTCCTGCTTCCGGCAAGCGAAACGCGCCAATTTGCCGGTAAAATTCGCTCGCCAACGCCGCGACTTGTTCGACCGTCTCGCGCACGACGAATTTTTTTCCGTTCGTCAGCGTCACGGTCGTGTCGGGAAATGCCTCGATTTGTTCGATGTACAACGCATTGAGCACAAACCGTTTGCCGTTGAGCTTCGTCAGCGGAATCATCGGCAAGCGGGCATCAGCGTCCAACAACAGCTGACGCCCTACCTCCTATTCTACTTTTTCAAGTTGACAAGTTCTTGCAAAATTTCATCCGATGTCGTAATGATGCGCGTGTTTGCCTGAAAACCGCGCTGGGCGACGATCATTTCCGTAAACTCCTCAGCAAGGTCGACGTTGGACATCTCAAGCGCCCCGGAGACGATGGTTCCTGTTCCGTTCGCTCCCGGCGCCCCTGTCGTTGGCGCGCCGGAGTTGATCGTTTCACGGAACAGGTTGTTTCCGGCTTTCTCCAATCCATCGTTATTAGAGAACTTAGCCAGCTGAATCGTACCGATCGTCAGCAAGTTTCCCAAAGCGTTCACAATATTCACCTTGCCGTCAGCCCCGATGCTTAAGCTTTTCGCATCCGCCGGAACTTTCAGGCGGCTATTTCCCACACCGAGCAAATATTGGCCATCGGCATTGACAATATAGCCTTGCGAATCGAGATAAAAATTCCCGGCTCTCGTATACATGCGATTGTTGCCCTCCGCATCGCCGACAACAAAAAACCCATCCCCCGAAATCGCCAAGTCGAGCACGCGCCCGGTCGTTTGCAAGCTTCCTTGCGCATGGACGGTGTCGATGGCAGCCAACTGCGAGCCAAGCCCGACTTGCTTCGGATTCGTGCCGCCGCGGCCGGCGTTCGGCCCTCCCGCTCCGGAAATCGTTTGGCTCATTAAATCTTTAAAGATCGTTCGTCCTTTTTTAAACCCGTACGTATTGACGTTGGCGATATTGTTGCCGATAACGTCAAGTTTTGTTTGGAAATTGCGCATGGCGCCAATGCCGGAATACATCGAACGAAGCATTCGCTCCCTCTCCCCTCTTATTCGTGTTGTTCGACTGTCATCACCGCGTCAGCGGCAATCGTCGCTCCGTTATCGAGCCCGAGAACAATGTTCCCGTCTTTTTGCGTCACCGATTTGACAACCGCGCTCATCGTTGCATCGCCTTCTTGCCAGTGCACCGTTTTGCCGATCCATTCGCTGTAGCGCAAAAGCGCATCACGGCTTGACACTTGCATCCATTTCTGCATCAAATTGGCGATGTTCATCATTTGCTCAAGCGAGGAGAAGCTCGCCATTTGCGCGATAAAGTCTTTATCTTCCATCGGATTGAGCGGATCTTGGTTTTCGAGCTGGGCGAGCAAAATTTTGAGAAAGTCGTCTTTTCCTAAAATTTGATTACCCGTTTTCCGTTCCGGCTGAACCGCGTTTGCCATCCATAAGCTTCCATCAATCACATTCGTTGTCATCCTCGTTCTTTTTCCCCCTTATGCGTCAGCTTCGATCCCGTCTAGCGCTAACGGGAAGGAAGATGATGGCTCCCGCTTTTGTTTTTGCCGCGATTCGCCCTGCTGCTGCCCTCCTTGGCGATTCCCGGAATACGGCGGCATCGCGGAGCTGTCATAATCCGACCAAACGGTCCATTTTTCGACCGTGATGGAACTCGCATCAAGCTGCTGAGCAAGCTGCGGCAAGTGGTTGCGGATCAACTCTTCCACCGCATCGGTCGCCACAAGCAGCCGGGCAGTCAATTTTCCGCCTTCTTGCGCCATTTTCACCGTCACCGTTCCAAGATGTTCCGGATGAAGGCGAATAACAAGCTGCATAACGCCGTTTGGCAGCTTCACCCATCGGCCGAATTGCCATGCACGGGCTACTTGCTCGACAAACGAACTTTCCTTCCCTGCTTCCACCGTCCCCGCCTCATGGCCGCCAGGGACGAATGGAATCAAAGAGGCAAGGTTTGTCGAAACGAGCACACTATGCAGCTGGCGAGCGTCCTCCTGCTGCCGTAAAGAGGCTGGCCCGTACATCGAAGATAAAACTCGCGGCGCCAGCCAGCTGCTTTCACCGTTGGAATGCACCGCCATTTCCTTTCTAGCTCCCTCGGTTCGCGGCAAAATTTGTGAGAAAGGCGGCTGGTGTTCGCCATCGAAACGCCCGTTCATTTCTTTGGCCTGTTGTTCCAGCCAAGCAGCTTTGTCCAACCCGCTATTTTCATCCGTCTGTAGCCAAAAAGACGGAACGGCTGCCAGCGCTTTTGCACCAGCCCCTTCTTGGTTAACTCTTCCGCTTTCCCCATCAGCCGCCAAGGCTTCACCATCATTGTATGCAGCCGCCGGAGGGGCGTTTAAAACGTTGGCAGCGCCAACGTGCATAGCTGAAGCGGCCAGCCATAACGGCTCTGTCCATTCGTCTGTTATTCGCGGCTTCTTTCCTTCCGGCTGGGATGACCGTTCAATCCCCTCCTCAACCGGCAGCTTCCCGGTTTGCTTTTGCGCCAATAATGCCGCAAATGCGCTGGAAGCCGCTGTCTCTTTTCTCGCTGTCAGCTCCACGCCCGTTGGCTGCGGTGCAACTGCTGCGATCATCACTTTCATTCAGCCCCCTCCTCTCTCCCTGCCCATTTATGCAATGACGAAAGCAAGTTCGCCGCCTGCTCGGCCGGCATTTGTTCTAAAATAGCCGCGGCTTTGTCGCTATCGAGCCGGCTCAGCACCTCAAGCGCTTCATCCTCCGGCAGCTTGGCTAAAATAGCCGCGGCCTGCTTGTCTGACATGGCGTCGTACATGCTGATGACATCCACCGCAGACGCTTGTCCGCCGCCTTTTTCCTGCTGGGTCGGCAGCTGTTGCTGCGTCGACAGCCGGGCAATTTCCTCGTCTTTTGCCGCCAATTCGCTTTTTAGCTGCTCAATTTGCTTTTTTTGCTTGGCGATCGTTTGGTTTTGCCGCTTGATCGTCTGCTGTTGCGTCTCGATCGTGTTGGCCAGCGTCTTTTCTTTCTTCTTCCAATCAAACCATTCGGCGACGAACGGCACGCTGTCCACCCATTGTTTCGCCTTCACCGCATCAATGCCGGCCGCCTTTGCAATCAGCAAGAGGAAGAAAGCCGCAAAGAGGCTCGGGACGACAACGACGAACAACATCCATTGCCACCGGCTTGCCGTTTCTTCCTGCTGAAGTTTGCTGCCCGCCATCTATAACTCTCCTTGCCGCACAAAGCGCTGAACGGCTATTTCATCGAGCAAACGGCTTTCGGCCTCTTTTTCGCGCTGCTCTGTCCACCGCCGCACGCGCTCCTGCATTTTCTCATACTTTTTCACTTCAATATTGAGCTCAATGAGGCGCTGGTGCCGGCACTGCATTTGCTCGCGCGCCCGCATGACGATGAGCTGATAGTGATCAATGGTTTGTTGCAAACTGGCGAGATACTGCAGCGTATGGCGAATGGCCCCGACAGCGAGGCCATCTTGCAGCCGCCTGTCCCTTTCCGCCTCGCATCGTTCTTTTTCCTTGAGCAACTTGTACAGCGCCTCGGCCGCCTGCTCAAACTTGTGCACCGCTTCTTCGTATTCAGCCAGCGCTGCTTGCTTTTCTTTTTCCTTCATCGTCCATAGTTTTTGCAGCCGAAATGTCGACATCATTGTGGATCACCCTTCCCCCTCTTAACGCTGTGCCCCCGTCATGGCGGCGAAATGAGACGGAAAAGGGCATCAATGCTTTCGGCGCGCGTCGCCTTTTCCTCTATTTCTTGGCGGCAAAACGCCATCATTTGCGGATAACGTTCAATCGCCTCATCAATTTCTCGCGATGCCCCCCGCTTGTACGCCCCTATTTGAATCAAATCCTCCGAATCGATATAAGTGGAAAGGAGACGGCGGAAACGGTTCGCTGCTTCGCGGTGCTCAGCGCTGATAATATGAGGCATGACGCGGCTGACGCTTTTCAGCACGTTAATGGCCGGGTACTGGCCTTTATTCGCGAGCTGGCGTTCCAACACAAAATGGCCGTCCAAAATGCCGCGCACCGCATCGGCAATCGGCTCGTTCATATCGTCGCCGTCAACGAGCACCGTATAAAACGCGGTAATGGTGCCTGAGTCGCTCGTCCCGGCCCGCTCGAGCAGCTTCGGGAGCAAGGCGAACACCGACGGGGTATAGCCCTTTGTAGTCGGCGGCTCGCCGACAGCCAACCCGATCTCCCGCTGCGCCATCGCGACGCGGGTGACCGAATCCATCATCAGCATGACATCCGCCCCTTGGTCGCGGAAATATTCGGCGATCGCTGTCGCGGTGTACGCCCCTTTGACACGCATGAGCGCCGGTTGGTCCGAGGTGGCGACAACGACGACGGAACGGGCCAATCCTTCCGGCCCAAGATCGCGCTCTAAAAATTCGCGCACTTCGCGCCCCCGCTCGCCGATTAAGGCGATAACGTTCACGTCAGCCGATGTGCGGCGGGCGATCATTCCCATGAGCGTGCTCTTGCCGACGCCGGAACCAGCAAAAATGCCGACCCGTTGCCCTTTCCCGACCGCCAGCAGACTGTCGATGACGCGCACGCCGACTTCAATCGGCTCGGCGATCGGCGGCCGGGTGAGCGGATTGGGCGGATCGCGGTCGACCGACACAGGCTTCAGCCCGGGCGGCAGTGGGGCACCGTCCAACGGTTGGCCGAGCGGATCAAGAACCATGCCGATGAGCGCATCGCCCACATACACTTCGAGCGGCTTGCCGGTCGCTTCCACCAAACAGCCGGGGGCGATATGCGTCATGGCGGAAAACGGCATGAGCAAGACGTGGTGCTCGTGAAAGCCGACGACTTCCGCCGGAATTTTCCGGCCACTCGTTTCATGAATGTAGCAAAGGTCGCCGATCGAGCTGCCCGGACCTTTCGATTCGGTCATGAGCCCAACGACGCGCGATACTTTGCCGAATCGTTTGTACAAATCGACGGTGGCGATGTCCTCAAGAAGCGCCTGCCAGTTCAGAGGACATTCCCTCCTTCAGCCGTCTGTAGAGCGCTTCGCGCAGCCGTTCAAGTTGCATGTCTACGCTGGCATCGATGCGGCCGAACGGCGTTTCCACGAGACAACCGTATTCCGGCAACGCCTCATCCGGATAGATGAACAAATCGACACGGTGCGGAAATAGCGATTTCAACAATTCTTGCTGTTCGGCTACCGTCTCATAACAACCCGGATGCACGTAAACGGACACTTCCGTTTGCCGCCGCACTTCCTGCAGCACTTGGCGCACAAGCGGCAAAAACGCGCTCCGGTCTCGCTCGAGCGTGGCGCCGATGATGCGTTCCGCCGCTTTCAGCGCCACTTCGAGCATCATCTCATCCGCCGCCTCGACCTTCGCATAAAATTCGTGATTCATCCGCTCCGCCAAGCGGCGGGCTTGGTCGATCCATTCGCGGTGTTCGCGAAGCGCCGCCTCGCGCCCGGCGGCGTAGCCGTCTTCGTACCCTTGGGCGCGCGCTTCCTGCCTAAGCCGGTCTTTCTCGCGCTCCCATTGCTCCCGTTCACGGGCCAGCTGTTCGCGCACCGTCTCGCAATATTGCTCGGCTTGGCGGCGAAGCGCGGCCGCCTCTTCTTTGGCGGCGGAAATCGCCTCGATTTCCTTTTGCCGATCCTCGTTCGAAGGCGGAACATCGAAAATGCAGCGCTGCACAGCGATCGTCTTTTTGCCGGCGCGCCCGGCCAATGCCGGCGCTTTAATGACGCTAGACAATAATATCATCTCCTCCCCCGCGGGCGATGACGATTTCCCCGGCTTCCTCGAGACGGCGGATAATGGCGACAATGCGCGATTGCGCTTCTTCCACATCACGCAGCCGGACCGGGCCTATATATTCCATTTCTTCTTTGAACGTCTCGGCCATTCTTGTTGACATGTTGCGGAAGACAATTTCTTTCACTTCATCACTCGCCACCTTAAGCGCCAGCATAAGGTCATTGTTATCCACTTCGCGGATGACGCGTTGAATGGCG
>NZ_JAFWFM010000155.1:0-36416 GCF_017515625.1 Geobacillus sp. | reverse complement strand
TGGTGATGTGCTAATCTATTCATGAGACATGAACCTCCTTGTGGATAGTTGGTGGTACATCTATTCTAACCAAGGAATCGGGTTCATGTCTCCTTTTTTGTTTAGTTGTCAATTTATGTCAGTGAATTTGCTCATCTACAGATTATAAAGAACGATGATTAAAAAAGAATGAAAAAAGAGTAAAGAAGCAGTGAAGAGAAGGAAAAGGACGGATCATAAGGAAGGGCAGAAAAAACGCCCTGCCTAAGGCAGAGCGCACGATAAACTCGTTGCCTGTTTGGTGGGGCTGATTGTGCCTTTGCACGGTTAGACAAACAAGTTCATCACCCGCCCGAGGCCGCGCCGTTTCCGCTTCGGTTCTTCGGACGGATTGTGCGGGGCGGGCGGCTGGTGATTCAGCTGTTGCTCGAGGCGGGCAACGAGCTGTTCCAAGGCGGTCAGGCGGGCGGTGATTTCTTCCATCTCCCGTCGGTGGTGCAGCAATTGAACGGAAACGACGTCATCCGCTTTTTGTTCCAGTTGCTGCTCGAGTTGATCAAGGCGCAGGGAGACGCGGCTGATTTCCGGTCCGACATATTCTTGAAACAGGGCATGAATAGGAACGTTCGGCGGCGATGTTGAAGGACGGCTAGGGGCCGGCGGTGTTTTCGGTTCTGCTTTCGGCTGCGTTTCCAGCGCGGCGCCTTGTTCAAATTTGACCCGCTCAAGCAGGGCGATCGTTTTTTCGTCAAACAAGTAGTGGCCGGCTTCATTTTTTTGCAGCGGAATGTTGTATTTCCGCACCCAGCGCTGGATCGTTTTTGGCGACACTCCGAGACGGGCGGCAACGTCGGGTGTTTTTAACTCCATCGTTCCACTCCTCCTTTTTTGTCTTCTTCTATATCCCTTTTTTCATTGGCATAAGAAATCCTGCCCGGGCGACAAAACTAGTGTCCATTCGGCAAAGAAAGTGGAAAACAGCGCAAATTCGCCATTCAGGCAAAAAAGATGGCGGCAGGCATGGGATTTGTCCCAGTCATTTGGTAGAATAGAAGATAAAGAATGGGGAACGAAGCGAGGGGGAAGGCGGATGGCAACTTGGGGATTGGAATGGTTGGAAGGCGTCGCCGATGTGTGGCGGCAGCCGCTCTTGTATTACGGCCTGCTGTTGGCCTGGGGTGCCGGCTGGCGGCGGGTGAAGCGGGAGCGCCGCGATTTTCATGTGCGCGTCTATCGGCTGGGGCAAGAATGGCGTGGGCTTTGGACGTGGGGATGGGTTGCGGGCGCTGTGCTGTCTGTCATTGCGTCCGGCATCGGGCTCGCGTTGCCGCCGGATGCGGTGTGGGCGGTGACGGGGTTGACGATCCTGCTTGGCCTGACGATGGAGGCGCGCCTCCTTTCACCGGCTTATACAGTGGGCGGAGCGCTCGTCTTGCTCGGCTTGGCGGGGCCAAGCGGACTTGCCGCTCATCTGTTGTCAGACGGTGCGGCGGATGGAGGGGCGCTTGCCGCCCTGCTTGTGTTGTTGCTGTTGGCGGAAGGATGGCTGATTCTCCGCTCGCGAAATGGGGCGGCCTCGCCGCAGCTTGCGAGAAGCAAACGTGGAATGATTGTCGGCATGCAGTGGACGCAACGGTTTTGGTTTGTGCCGGTCGTGCTGCCGATATCCGACGGCGCGTTGCCGTCGGTTTCGTGGTGGCCGCTCATTCCAGCTGGGGACGGCTATTCGTTTTGGCTTGTGCCGTTTCTTCTCGGCTTTTCGCAGCGCCGGCAGCACGTGCTGCCGGCGGAAGCAGCTCGTGAAGAAGGGCGGCGCGTGCTTCGCCTCGCTTGGCTTGTCGCCGTGCTGGCCGTCTTCGGATTATGGCATCCGTTGCTAGGGGCTGCCGCAGGAGCTGCAGCCATCATTGGGCGGGAGTGGATTGCCTTTTCCGGTCACCGCGCCGACCGCGCCCGCCCGCCCCGGTTTGCCCGCCATCCGCAAGGCGTGGTGATCGTCGGGGTGCTCCCGAATTCCAAAGCGGAACAAATGGGGTTAAGCATTGGTGAAGTGATTGTAAAAGCGAACGGCGTTCCAGTGCAGACTGAGGCCGAGTTTTACGAGGCACTCCAGCGCAACCGCGCGTTTTGCAAGCTGGAAGTCATCAGCCATAACGGCGAGATCCGCTTCGTTCAAGGAGCGGTGTATGAAGACGGCCACCACGAACTTGGTCTGCTGTTCGTTCATCAACGAGGCTCTTCGGCGTCCGAAGCTGTGTCGTAAAGGAGACTAGACGTATGTGGTTTCTCGCGGCCCTTATCATCCCGTGCCTTTTGTTGCTGCTGTTTGCGCGGGTGACGTACAACCGTTACATTGCGTTGTTGTTGACCGTTGCCTTGCTTGTCGCCTCGTATGCCAAAGGGTATACGGACGAGCTGCACGAAATCGTCGCCGACATCGCCTCGACGATTGCCGGTTTTCTGTTGGCGGGGCGAATGTTGGACAACTTAAAGAAATGACAGAGAAGCGGACCCATCTGCAGCGGTCCGCTTTTTTATCTATGCAGCTGGAAGCGGCCTGACGGAATGGAAATCGCTGTGCAGGTTGGAACGAATACCAGTTCGCGTTTTTTGTGCATCTGCGCAGAGGATATGATACAATGGGGAAAGATGGATTGAAGAAGGAGGCGAAACGGTGGAGGGCCGTTTTCAATTAGTGTCGCCGTACGAACCGCAAGGCGATCAGCCGCAGGCGATCGCCAAGCTTGTGGACGGCTTGCAGCGGGGTGTGAAACATCAAACGCTCCTTGGGGCGACGGGGACGGGCAAAACGTTTACGATCTCGAACGTGATCGCCCAAGTCAACAAGCCGACGCTTGTCATCGCCCACAACAAAACGCTCGCCGGTCAATTGTACAGCGAGCTGAAAGAGTTTTTCCCACACAACGCCGTCGAATATTTTGTCAGCTATTACGATTATTATCAGCCGGAAGCGTACGTGCCGCAGACGGATACGTACATTGAAAAAGATGCGAAAATCAACGATGAAATCGACAAATTGCGGCACTCGGCAACGTCGGCGTTGTTTGAGCGCCGGGATGTCATCATCGTGGCCAGCGTCTCATGCATTTACGGCTTAGGGTCACCGGAAGAATACCGCGAGCTTGTCGTTTCATTGCGCGTGGGGATGGAAATCGAGCGCAACGTGCTGCTGCGGCGGCTCGTTGACATCCAATACGACCGCAATGATATCGACTTTCGGCGCGGCACGTTCCGCGTCCGCGGCGATGTGGTCGAAATTTTCCCCGCGTCGCGCGATGAACATTGCATTCGCGTCGAATTTTTTGGCGATGAAATCGAGCGCATCCGCGAGGTGGACGCCTTGACGGGCGAAGTGCTCGGCGAGCGCGAGCATGTCGCCATTTTCCCGGCGTCGCACTTCGTCACGCGCGAGGAGAAAATGCGGCTCGCCATTCAAAACATCGAACAAGAGCTTGAGGAGCGGCTCGCCGAACTGCGCGCCCAAGGAAAGCTGTTGGAGGCGCAGCGGCTGGAGCAACGGACGCGCTATGATTTGGAAATGATGCGCGAGATGGGCTTTTGTTCCGGCATCGAAAACTACTCGCGCCATTTGGCGCTGCGGCCGCCGGGATCGACGCCGTATACATTGCTTGACTATTTTCCGGACGATTTTTTGATTATCGTCGATGAGTCACACGTCACCTTGCCGCAGCTGCGCGGCATGTACAACGGCGACCGGGCGCGCAAGCAAGTGCTCGTCGACCACGGCTTCCGTCTGCCGTCGGCGCTCGACAACCGACCGCTCACGTTTGAAGAGTTCGAGCAAAAAATCCATCAAATTATTTACGTCTCGGCGACGCCGGGGCCGTACGAGCTCGAGCACAGCCCGGGCGTTGTCGAACAAATCATCCGCCCGACCGGGCTTCTTGACCCAACAATCGACGTCCGTCCGACAAAAGGACAAATCGACGATTTGATCGGCGAAATTCATGAGCGCGTCGAGCGGAATGAACGGACGCTCGTGACGACGCTGACGAAAAAAATGGCGGAGGATTTGACCGATTATTTAAAAGAAGCGGGGATCAAGGTGGCGTATTTGCATTCGGAAATTAAGACGCTCGAGCGCATTGAAATCATCCGCGATTTGCGGCTCGGCAAATACGATGTACTGGTCGGCATCAACTTGCTGCGGGAAGGATTGGACATTCCGGAAGTGTCGCTTGTCGCCATTTTGGACGCCGACAAAGAAGGGTTTTTGCGTTCGGAGCGCTCGCTCATCCAGACGATCGGCCGGGCGGCGCGCAACGCGAACGGCCATGTGATCATGTACGCCGATACAGTGACGAAATCGATGGAAATCGCTATTCAAGAGACGAAGCGGCGCCGCGCGATTCAAGAAGAGTACAACCGAAAGCACGGCATCGTGCCGCGCACGGTGAAAAAGGAGATTCGCGACGTCATCCGCGCGACGTATGCGGCGGAAGAGACGGAGATGTACGAGGCGAAGCCGGCGGCAGCGATGACGAAACAAGAGCGGGAAGAGCTGATTCGAACGCTCGAGACGGAGATGAAAGAGGCGGCCAAAGCGCTCGACTTCGAGCGGGCCGCCCAGCTGCGCGACGTCATTTTCGAATTGAAAGCGGAAGGATGATGGCCGGGTGAACGGAATGGAGAAAATCATTGTCAAAGGGGCGCGCGCCCACAACTTGAAAAACATTGACGTTGAAATCCCGCGCGGCAAGCTCGTCGTCTTGACCGGGCTGTCCGGGTCGGGGAAGTCGTCGCTGGCGTTTGATACGATTTACGCGGAAGGTCAGCGACGCTACGTCGAATCGCTGTCGGCGTACGCCCGCCAGTTTTTAGGGCAGATGGAAAAACCGGACGTCGATGCGATTGAAGGATTGTCGCCGGCCATTTCGATCGACCAAAAAACGACGAGCCGCAACCCGCGCTCAACCGTCGGCACGGTGACAGAAATTTACGATTACTTGCGGCTTCTATTCGCCCGCATCGGCCGCCCTGTTTGTCCGACGCACGGCATTGAAATCCAATCGCAGACGATCGAGCAAATGGTCGACCGGCTGCTTGCTTACCCGGAGCGGACGAAAATGCAAATTTTGGCGCCGATCGTCTCGGGAAAAAAAGGGACGCACGCCAAGACATTGGAGGATATTCGCAAACAAGGGTATGTGCGCGTTCGCATTGACGGTGAGATGCGCGAGTTGACGGAGGACATTGAGCTGGAAAAAAACAAAAAACATTCGATTGATGTCGTCGTCGACCGGGTTGTCATCAAGGACGGCATCGCATCAAGGCTTGCCGATTCGTTGGAGACGGCGCTGAAGCTCGCCGACGGCAAAGTGGTCGTTGACGTGATCGGCGAGGGGGAGCTCTTGTTCAGTGAAAAGCACGCTTGTCCGTACTGCGGCTTTTCGATCGGGGAGCTTGAACCGCGCCTCTTTTCGTTCAACAGTCCGTTCGGCGCCTGCCCGGACTGCGACGGGCTCGGGGTGAAGCTCGAAGTGGATCTCGATTTGGTCATCCCGAACGATGAGCTGACGTTAAAAGAACACGCCATCGCTCCGTGGGAGCCGCAAAGCTCGCAATACTACCCGCAGCTGCTCGAAGCTGTGTGCCGCCACTACGGCATCCCGATGGACGTGCCGGTGAAGGAGTTGCCGAAAGAGCAGCTCGCGAAAATTTTGTACGGCAGCGGCGGTGAGCCGATTTATTTCCGCTATACGAACGATTTTGGCCAAGTGCGTGAACAATACATCGCATTTGAAGGCGTCGTTCGCAACATCGAGCGCCGCTACCGGGAGACAAGCTCCGATTACATTCGCGAGCAGATGGAAAAGTATATGGCGGAACAACCGTGTCCGACATGCCAAGGCTACCGGCTGAAAAAAGAAAGCCTGGCCGTCCTTGTCGGCGGCAAGCATATCGGCGAGGTCACCGCCATGTCGGTGACCGAGGCGCTCGCCTTTTTTGACGGGCTCGAGCTGACCGAAAAAGAGGCGCAAATCGCCCGCCTTATTTTGCGTGAAATTCGCGACCGGCTCGGCTTTTTGCAAAACGTCGGCCTCGACTATTTGACGCTCAGCCGTTCAGCCGGCACGCTCTCCGGCGGCGAGGCGCAGCGCATCCGCTTGGCGACGCAAATCGGCTCGCGGCTGACGGGGGTGCTGTACGTCCTCGACGAGCCGTCGATCGGGCTTCATCAGCGCGACAACGATCGCTTGATCGCGACGTTGAAAAGCATGCGCGACCTCGGCAATACGCTCATTGTCGTGGAGCACGACGAGGATACGATGCTAGCCGCGGACTATTTGATTGACATCGGCCCGGGGGCGGGCATCCACGGCGGCGAGGTCGTCGCCGCCGGCACGCCGGAAGAGGTGATGGACAATCCGAACTCGCTCACCGGCCAGTATTTGTCAGGAAAAAAATTCATCCCGATTCCGGCCGAGCGGCGCCGTCCGGACGGACGTTGGCTTGAGGTGGTCGGCGCGCGCGAGCATAACTTGAAAAACGTATCGGTGAACATCCCGCTCGGCACGTTTGTCGCTGTCACCGGGGTGTCGGGCTCGGGCAAAAGCACGCTTGTCAACGAAGTGTTGTATAAGGCGCTGGCGCAAAAGCTCAACCGGGCGAAAGCCAAGCCGGGCGAGCATCGCGACATCCGCGGGCTGGAGCATCTCGACAAAGTGATTGACATCGACCAGTCACCGATCGGCCGCACGCCACGGTCGAACCCGGCGACGTACACCGGGGTGTTTGACGACATCCGCGACGTGTTTGCCTCAACGAACGAAGCGAAAGTGCGCGGCTACAAAAAAGGGCGGTTCAGCTTCAATGTCAAAGGCGGGCGCTGCGAGGCGTGCCATGGCGATGGGATCATCAAAATTGAGATGCACTTTTTGCCGGACGTGTACGTCCCGTGCGAAGTGTGCCACGGCAAACGGTACAATCGTGAAACGCTCGAGGTGACGTATAAAGGGAAAAACATCGCCGATGTCTTGGACATGACGGTCGAAGATGCGCTCGACTTTTTCGCCTCGATCCCGAAAATCAAACGCAAGCTCGAGACGCTCTATGACGTCGGGCTTGGGTATATGAAGCTCGGTCAGCCGGCGACAACGCTCTCCGGCGGCGAGGCGCAGCGCGTCAAGCTCGCCGCTGAGCTTCACCGCCGCTCCAACGGCCGGACGCTCTACATTTTGGACGAGCCGACGACCGGGCTTCATGTTGATGACATCGCCCGGCTGCTTGACGTGCTCCATCGGCTCGTCGACAACGGTGATACCGTGCTTGTCATCGAGCATAATTTGGACGTCATCAAAACCGCGGACTATATTATTGATTTAGGCCCAGAGGGCGGCGACCGCGGCGGGCAAATCGTGGCCGTCGGCACGCCGGAAGAGGTGGCCGAGGTCGAGGCATCGCACACCGGCCGCTACTTAAAACCGATTCTCGAACGCGACCGGGCGCGCATGCAGGCGCAATATGAAGCGGCGAAGGCGTAAAGGCCTTTGCGGCTTTGTCCGCCGCTTGGGACACCGGCGGCCTCCGCCTTTTTTTGCCGTCGGCAGGAAACTTTTCCTAGCGGCCGTCGTATATACAGGTAAAGGAAACTTGGAAAGGGGATTGCCGATTGTCGACGAACAAAGTGTTATCCGCGCTTTGTTATTTCAGCGTCTTTTTTGCGCCGTTCATTTTGCCGATTGTCGTCTATTTTGTTGTCGAAGATCTTGAAGTCAAACGCCATGCGAAGCGGTCGCTCGTGTCGCATTTGATTCCGGCCGTTACGATCCTCTTGTTCATTGCGTTGGCCGCGTCGCCGGTGCTGTTCGGCCATTGGGGCGAGGAATCGCTTCTTTTTGGCGGCGGGCTCGTCTGGCTTGGGTTCCTCGTTGCTGGGGCGGTGAATCTTGTTGTCATTGTTTGGAATGTCATAAAAGGGATTCAAGTGTTAAAATAAGAGAAAGCGCCCGTTTGCCGGCGAATGCCGTGGCCCCGTTTCTTTGGGACTGTAACAAGGTGTGGCCGGCGGGCGCGAGACTCGAATAAAGATGGTGATGAAATGCTCAATTGGCTGATCGGTGTGTTGATCAATACGGTGTTGCTCATGGCGATTGACGGCTATTTTGACGATATTCACTTCAGCGGCATCGGCGCGGCGTTTTTGGCGAGCGTGATTTTGGCGGTGCTCAACGCCGTCGTTCGCCCGGTGCTCATCTTGTTGACGCTGCCGGTGACCGTGTTGACGCTCGGTTTGTTTTTGTTTGTCATTAACGCCATCACGCTCATGATGACTGCAGGGCTGATGGGCGATGCGTTTCAAATCGGCGGCTTTGGCACGGCGCTGCTTGCGTCGATCGTCTTGTCGTTTTTCCATTTGCTTGTGCAAAAAGCGGTGATCGAGCCGCTCCACAACCGGTCGTAACGGGGCGTGATCCATTGGAAGGCCGGTGGCGCCATGGTTTTCCGTGATCGTGTGAAAAGATGGCGAATGCGGCAAGAGGTTGCAATGGGAGAAACGATGCGGTGAAGATCGTTTCGGTTTGATGTGTTTGGCTTGATCGGGACGGGGTGAGCCGTCCCTGTTTTGTTTTCCCCGATGTTTTCCATTCAAGGGCGGAACGAAACGTGTTACAATGGAAGAAAGATGAAGAAAGGGGAGAAAGGCGACGTATGCCAAAAGTGCGGACGAAAGACATCATTGAACAGTTCCAGCTCGAGCTCGTCAGCGGCGCGGAGGGCATTTACCGCCCGATTACGACAAGCGATTTGTCGCGGCCGGGGATTGAAATGGCCGGCTATTTCGCCTATTACCCGGCGGAGCGTCTGCAGTTGCTCGGACGGAAGGAGCTGTCGTTTTATGAAACGTTGACGCCGGAAGAAAAAAAGTCGCGGATGGAACGGCTTTGCACGGACATTACGCCAGGGATCATCGTCTCGCGTGGACTTGAGGTTCCGCCGGAGCTGATCGAAGCGTCTGAGCGCCAGTCGGTGCCGGTCATGCGCTCGACGATGAAAACGACCCGCCTGTCAAGCCGATTGACAAACTATTTGGAAAGCAAGCTCGCCCCCACCACCGCGGTGCACGGGGTGTTGGTCGATGTGTACGGCATCGGGGTGTTGATCACGGGCAAAAGCGGCGTCGGCAAAAGCGAAACGGCGCTGGAGCTCGTCAAACGCGGCCATCGGTTGGTCGTCGACGACTGTGTGGAAATCCGCCAAGAAGATGAAGATACGCTCGTCGGCAGCGCGCCCGAGTTGATTGAACATTTGCTCGAAATTCGCGGACTTGGCATCATCAACATGATGACTCTGTTCGGCGCCGGGGCGGTGCGGACGCATAAGCGCATTTCGCTCGTCATCGATTTGGAGTTGTGGGACCCGGACAAACAGTACGACCGGCTTGGGTTGAAAGAAGAGAAAGTGAAAATTTTGGACACGGAATTGCCGAAATTGACGATTCCGGTCCGCCCAGGGCGCAACTTGGCGGTCATCGTCGAAGTGGCGGCGATGAATTTCCGTCTGAAGCGGCTCGGGGTCAACGCGGCTGAGGAGTTTTCGGCGCGATTGAGCGACGCCATCGAAGACGGCGCGCACGATTACGACTGATCGTCGGCGTTTCTTGCGTCAAAGGAATGGATCTCGTTTGGGCATGGAGCATAGGAGGTGGAAACGATGGAATCGACGATTCAGCCGCTTGACCGCGTGTTTTTGCACCTTGGCCCTATTACGATTTATTGGTATGGGGTCATTATCGGCACCGGTGTGTTGATTGGGCTATGGCTCGCGACGCGCGAAGCGGTGCGGCTCGGCTTGCCGAAAGAGACGTTTGTCGATTTAGTGCTGTTTGCCGTGCCGATCGCCATTGTCTGCGCGCGGGCGTATTACGTGTTGTTTGAATGGCACTATTATTCAAAGCATTTGTCAGAGATTCCAAAAGTTTGGAAAGGCGGCCTCGCCATTCACGGCGGTTTGATCGGGGCGGTGGCGACGGGCGTGGTGTTCGCCCGCGCGCGCGGGCTGTCGTTTTGGAAGCTCGCCGATATTGCCGCACCAAGCATCATTTTAGGCCAGGCGATCGGGCGCTGGGGCAATTTTATGAACCAAGAGGCGCATGGCGGCCCTGTGTCGCGCCAGTTTCTTGAAAATTTGCATTTGCCGGATTGGATCATCAACCAAATGTACATTGACGGGCGCTATTGGCATCCGACGTTTTTGTACGAATCGCTTTGGAATTTGGCCGGTTTTTGTCTTTTGCTTTGGCTTCGGCGCGTCAACTTGCGGCGCGGAGAGCTGTTTTTGTCGTATTTGATTTGGTACTCGATCGGCCGCTTTTGGATTGAAGGGATGCGCACCGACAGCTTGATGCTCGCCGGCAGCCTGCGCGCGGCGCAAGTCGTGTCCGTGACGCTCATCGTTTTGTCCGTCGCGCTTTGGATCGTGCGCCGGACAAAAGGCTGGGCGGACGCGCGCTATCGGGATGAATAGCCGTTTGAGGCGGCGAAACGTTGCGGACTTGTTCGGTTTTCGGGAAACCGCGATGAATGCAGCCCCTTCGCCGCCGCGCTTCGCAGCGGGAACAATCTTGTCGGGGAGCTGCATTCCCGCTTTTTTCGGTTAGGTGCGGACGGATGAACAAGATGCGGTGCGCGGCATCCAGAGAATCAAGGTTTCACCGCATCGCGGTGATCAAGGCAAGCAAAGGAGAGAGGAGACCATGACAGGAACGTTGCAGCGCGGTGTGCTCGCCGGGCTGAAGACATCGTGGGCGCTGGGGAAAATCATTTTCCCCGTGACGCTCCTGTTGGCGTTGCTGCAGCCGACGCCGCTTTTTTCATGGATCATTGATGGGGTTACGCCGCTGATGAAATGGTTCGGCTTATCCGGCGATGCGGCTGTGCCGCTTGTGCTCGGCAATTTGCTTGGATTGTACGCGGCGATCGGGGCGATGCTGACGATCGAGTTGACGGTGAAGGAAGTGTTCATTCTCGCGGTCATGCTTTCCTTTTCCCATAACTTGATCGTCGAGTCATCCGTCGCCTCGCGCACCGGCATGAGCGTCTGGCTGATGATCGTCGTGCGCGTCGGGCTCGCTGTCGTGTCAGGTTTGTTGATCGCCCATCTATGGGACGGGGGGCAGGAGATCGCCCAATACGGGTTTGTCACGCATGAAGCCGCCCCGCCGTCCGGCTGGGGAGAGATCATCTTGGCGGCGCTGAAAAAAGCGGCCGCCGGCATTGTGCAGCTTGTCGCGATCGTCATTCCGCTCATGACGGTCATTCAAATTTTAAAAGAACGCCATTGGATCGAAGCCGTTTCGCGCTGGATGGCGCCGGCGACGAAGATGCTGGGCATGAGCGCGAACACATCGCTCACGCTCGCTGCCGGGTTTGTGTTCGGCTTGGCGTACGGGGCGGGGGTGATGATTCAGGCGGCGAAAGAAGACGGCGTCTCGAAGCGCGACTTGACGCTGGCGTTCATTTTTCTCGTATCTTGCCATGCGGTCGTCGAAGATACGCTCATTTTCGTCCCGCTTGGCATCTCTGTTTGGCCGCTGCTTTTCATCCGCTTGGTGACGGCCGTATTGCTGACAATGGCGGTGGCGTTCGTTTGGCGCCGCTTTGAACAACCGACTAGAAAGGAAGCCGCTTCATGACGATTCGCACCATTTTGTTTGATCTTGACGGCACATTGATTGATACGAACGAGCTCATCATCCAGTCGTTTTTGCATACGTTGGAGAAGTACTATCCAGGTCGTTACAAACGTGAGGACGTCCTGCCGTTCATCGGCCCGTCGCTCTATGAAACGTTCGGCTCGCTCGATCCGGAACGGGTCGAGGAGATGGTGAAGACGTACCGCACGTTCAACCACGCCCATCATGACGAACTGATTCGCGAGTTTGACACCGTGTATGAAACGATCGAAACGCTCCACCGCCATGGCTTCCGCCTTGGCGTCGTGACGACGAAAATGCACGACACCGCCCTAATGGGGTTAAGAAAAACGCGGCTGGCGCCGTTTTTCTCGTGCGTCATCGGCCTCGATGACGTCACGAGGCCAAAGCCGGACCCCGAGCCGATTTACAAGGCGCTTGAGGTGCTGCAGTCAACACCGGACGAAGCGCTCATGGTCGGCGACAACTACCACGACATGTTGGCCGGCAAAAACGCCGGCGTCAAAACAGCCGGCGTCGCGTGGGCGATTAAAGGGCGCCAATATTTGGAACAATATAAACCGGACTATATGCTCGAGAAAATGAGCGACTTGCTCGCCATTGTCGGCATCAACGAATGAAAGGAGGAATCATCCTCCCGGTGAGACGAACGACCAAATACCCTGTCCAAGGAGCGAACTCGCTCTGGCAATTGTACCGCACCGTATCGTTTTGGAAAGTGCTGAAAAACGTCATCATCATTCAAATCGGGCGCTACACGCCGTTTTTGCCGCTAAAACGCTGGCTGTACCGCACGTTTCTCGGCATGAACATCGGCGAGCAAACCGCGCTCGCCTTTATGGTCATGCCAGATATTCTCTTCCCTGAAAAAATCTGCATCGGCCGCAACTGCGTCATCGGCTACAACACGACGATTCTCGCCCACGAATATTTGGTTGACGAATACCGCCTCGGCGATGTCGTGATCGGCGATGAGGTGATGATCGGCGCGAACTCGACCATTTTGCCCGGCGTGGTGATCGGCGACCGCGCCGTCGTCGCCGCCGGCACGGTCGTTCATCAAGACGTCCCGCCCGGAGCGATGGTCGCCGGCTGCCCGATGCGCATCGTTCGCCGGAGTGAACCGCCTTCCGATTGAACGGGGGCGGTTTTCCATGTTGGAATAGGAAAAAAGGAAAGAAACAAAAAAGGAGAATTGGGGATTTTGGCAAGATGGATCGCCGCTATTTTCATTAGAGTGCAGATCACTGCCTATGCCGTGTGGAACGAAACGGACAAGCGCTTCTAGTTTTTTGAAGCGATCTTGTCCGTTTTGTTATTGGCAAAGCGTTTTCCCCTTGACGCTGTGGCCGCAAAGGAGTAAACTACTAATAACTTCACTTCTCTACCATATTAGCAAACTAAAGTATTTCCTGAAGTATTTCGATAAAGGGCGTGGGGACATGGCAAAAAAGCTGTTCATGTTTGAAAAACCGTTGGGCATGCGCGATACGCTGCCGTTTTTATATGAGTTGAAAAAGCAAGTGCGCTCGGTGATGGCGGAAGAAATTGAGCGCTGGGGGTACGAGTTTATCGAAACGCCGACGCTTGAGTATTATGAAACGGTCGGGGCGGCGTCGGCGATTGCCGATCATCGGCTGTTTAAGCTCCTCGATCAGCAAGGGCATACGCTCGTGCTTCGGCCCGATATGACGGCGCCGATCGCCCGGGTGGCGGCGTCAAGGCTTTATGACGACGGCAATCCGCTCCGGTTGGCGTACAACGCCAACGTGTTCCGCGCCCAGCAGCGCGAGGGCGGTCGGCCGGCGGAGTTTGAGCAGATCGGCGTCGAGCTGATCGGCGACGGCACGGTGGCCGCCGACGCCGAAGTCATCAGCTTAATGGTCGCGTTGTTGAAGCGCGTGGGGTTGGGCCGCTTTTCGGTGGCCATCGGCCATATCGGGTATGTCAATGCGCTGTTTTTGGAGATTTTAGGGAATGAGGAGCGGGCGAGTGTATTGCGCCGTTTTTTATATGAGAAAAATTACGTCGGTTACCGCGAACATGTGAAGTCGTGGCCGCTTTCGTCGATCGATCAAAAGCGGCTGTTGGATCTTCTTTCCTTGCGCGGCGGAACGGACGTGATCGAACAGGCGAAAACGCTCGTCACAAGCGAGGAGGGGCGGCGGGCGTCTGACGAGCTGGCGGCGCTCATGGCAGCGCTTCGGACGTATGGGGTGGCCGAGGCGGTGAAGCTCGATATGGCGCTTGTCAGCCATATGAGCTATTACACCGGCATTTTATTTGACGTGTACGCCGAGCAAGTCGGATTCCCGATCGGCAACGGCGGGCGGTATGATGATTTGCTGGCGAAGTTCTCGCGCCCGGCGCCGGCGACGGGGGTTGGGTTGCGCGTCGATCGGTTGATTGAGGCGATTGGGGAAACGGATGTGCGCGGCGACATCGAGTGCATCGTCTTTAGCCAAGAGCGGCTGGCGGAAGCGGTGGAGCTCGCCGAGGCGAAACGGGTGGAAGGCAAGCGCGTCGTCTTGCAGCATATTGCCGGCATTCGTGATATTGACGCCTACAGCCAGCGCTACCGGTCGATCGTCTATTTGCTTGGCCGCAGCGGGCAATGAATGCCGCAAAAAGAGGAGAACGTCTCGAACAGGAACGACTGGAACGGCTGTCGATGAGGCGGGAGATGGAACGGCTAAAGCCACGAGGGTGTCCGGCTGCGCTAGTTCGGCGAGAGGGAGAGTTTGGCGGAAAAGCGCCGCGTTTGCACATGACGACGAGCAGGGAGGAAGAGTGATGCTGACGATTGCGATGCCAAAAGGGCGCATTTTTGATGAGGCGGTCGAGCTGCTGCAGCGGGCGGATTATGTGCTGCCGCCGGAATTTGACGAGTCGCGCAAGCTTGTCATTGACGTGCCGGAGGAGCAGATGCGCTTTATTTTGGCGAAACCGATGGATGTCGTCACCTATGTCGAACATGGGGTGGCGGATTTGGGCATAGCGGGAAAAGATGTCTTAATGGAGGAAGAACGGAACGTCTATGAGCTGCTCGATTTGCACATCAGCCGCTGCCATTTGGCGGTCGCCGGGCTGCCCGGTGCCAAGATGAATGAAATCGCGCCAAGGGTGGCGACGAAATATCCAAACATCGCGTCGACGTATTTTCGCGAACAAGGTGAGCAAGTTGAGATCATCCGCCTAAACGGCTCGATCGAGCTCGCCCCGCTGATCGGCCTTGCCGACCGGATCGTCGATATCGTTTCGACCGGACGGACATTGAAAGAAAACGGGCTTGTCGAGCTGGAACGAATCGCCGAGGTGACGTCGCGCCTGATTGTCAACCCGGCGAGCTACCGGCTAAACGGCGGGGACATTGAGCGGTTGGTCGACCGATTGGCGGCGGTGATTCCACAACCATAGAAAAAGATGGAAACGGGCGGTTGTCCGCAGAGAGCTTGATGGAGGCTCGGCGCGGCGTTGGCGGAACGGCGTCCGCGGCGCTGATGGGGGCTTGGTGGAGGAAAACGGATCGATGCCATAGAAAGATCGATGCCATAGAAAGGGGAGCGAACGATGAAAATCGAACGGATCCGAGGTGGCGTGTCGCTAAGGCGGACGATTGAAAGCGGAACGGAGGAGCAGCGGCGTGCGGTGCTCGATATCATCGCCGCTGTGCGCACCCGCGGCGACGAAGCGCTGAAAGAATACACGGAACGGTTTGACGGCGTCCGCTTGGATTCGCTCAAGGTGACGGAAGCGGAAATGAAGCGCGCGCATGCGGCGATGGACGCGGAGATGCTAGAGATCATTCGCCAAGCGGCGGCGAACATTCGCGACTACCATGAGCGGCAAAAGCGCGAATCATGGTGGATGACGAAAGAAGACGGCACCATTCTCGGACAAAAGGTGACGCCGCTCGATGCGGTCGGGTTGTACGTGCCAGGCGGGACGGCCGCTTATCCGTCGTCTGTGCTGATGAACGTTATTCCCGCACAAGTGGCGGGGGTGAAACGGATTGTCATCACCTCGCCGCCAAACAAAGACGGCACGCTCCCGGCTGGGGTGCTGGCCGCCGCCTATGAACTCGGCGTGACGGAAATTTACAAAGTCGGCGGCGCGCAGGCGATCGCCGCGCTTGCTTACGGGACGGAAACGATCCGGCCGGTTGACAAAATTTTCGGGCCGGGCAATATTTATGTGGCATTGGCGAAGCGGGAAGTGTTTGGGCATGTGGCGATCGACATGATCGCCGGGCCGAGCGAAATTGTCGTGCTCGCCGATGAGACGGCGCATGCGGATGAGATTGCGGCCGATTTGTTGTCGCAAGCCGAGCATGACGTGCGGGCGTCGGCCATTTTGGTGACGCCGTCGATGAAATTGGCGCTGGCGGTGGCGAGCGAAGTCGAACGGCAGCTGGAAACGCTGCCGCGCCGCGACATTGCCCAAGCGGCGCTCGAGAACTACGGCACCATTTACGTCACCGAGACGCTTGAGGAAGCGGTGGATGTCGTGAACGAACTGGCCCCAGAGCATTTGGAAGTGATGACGGCAGAACCGCTCGCGCTTTTCGGCCGGCTCCGCCATGCGGGAGCGATGTTTTTCGGCCGCTTCAGCTCCGAGCCGGTCGGCGACTATTTCGCCGGGCCGAACCACGTGCTGCCAACCAACGGCACGGCCAGATTCTCAAGCGGCTTGAGCGTTGACGAGTTTGTGAAAAAATCAAGCGTGATTGTTTACAGTGAAACCGCATTGAAACAACATGGCGACAAAATCGCCGCCTTTGCCCGCCTCGAGGGGCTGGAGGCGCACGCGCGCGCCATTGAGGTGCGGCTCGAGAAAGGGGAATGAATGATGGCAAGGGAAGCGATGATCGCAAGAACGACGAACGAGACGAGCATTGAGCTGCGTTTGGCGATTGACGGCGAAGGAAAAGCCGAACTGGAAACGGGCGTGCCGTTTTTAACCCATATGCTCGATTTGTTCGCCAAGCACGGCCAGTTCGATTTGCGCATTGACGCGAAAGGCGACACGCATATTGACGACCACCATACGACGGAAGACATCGGCATTTGCCTCGGGCAGGCGATCAAGGAAGCGCTTGGCGACAAAAAAGGAATCAAGCGGTACGGCAACGCGTTTGTGCCGATGGATGACGCCTTGGCGCAAGTTGTGATCGACTTGAGCAATCGCCCGCATTTTGAGTTTCGCGGCGAGTTTCCGGCAGCGAAAGTCGGCGCGTTTGATGTCGAGCTCGTGCATGAGTTTTTATGGAAACTGGCGCTTGAAGCGCGGATGAACTTGCATGTCATCGTCCATTACGGGCGCAATACGCACCATATGGTCGAAGCGGTGTTTAAGGCGCTCGGGCGGGCGCTCGATGAAGCAACGATGATCGACCCGCGCGTCAAAGGCGTTCCGTCGACAAAAGGGATGCTGTAGCCGATGGAGTGGGGCGCCCCCCGTGGGGAAAGAGTTCCGCAGGCGCAGGAAAGGCGGTCGGATCGAGGCAGCGCTTCCTGCGGGAAAAGCTCCATGGATGCAGGAAAGGCGACCGGATGCCAAGGAGAGGTTTGCACATGGAAGGAGCGCCGTAAAAAAGCATGCCGCCATACCGTTGTTCATTGAACAAGGGGATGGGCATGGATCAGGGAAGAAAGGAATGGGACGACGATGATCGGGATCATCGATTATGGCATGGGCAACTTATACAGCGTCCGCAAAGCGCTCGAGCGGCTCGGCTGCCCGTATATCGTGAGCGGCGACAAAGAGGAGCTCGAGCAGGCGCGCGGGCTGATTTTGCCCGGTGTCGGCTCGTTTCGCGATGCGATGCACATTTTAAATGAGACAGGCCTAGCTGCTTTCATCCGTTCGGCGGTTGAAAACGGCACGCCGCTGCTCGGCATTTGTTTAGGGATGCAGCTGTTGTTTGACGAAAGCGAAGAAAACGGGCCGACAAAAGGGCTTGGCTTGCTTCGCGGCCGCGTCGTCCGTTTTCCGGGCGTCACGAAAACCGGCGAGCCATACAAAGTGCCGCACATGGGCTGGAACCGGCTCCGCTTTCATCGTCCGTCGCCGCTCCTTCGTGGCGTCGAGGAAGGGCATGTGTATTTTGTCCATTCGTATTATGTCATTCCAGGGGATGAGGACGTCGTGCTTGCGAGCAGTGAATATGACGTTGATGTTCCGGCGGTCGTCGGGCGCGGCTGTGTGTTTGGCACACAGTTTCATCCGGAAAAAAGCGGTGCGGTCGGCATGAGCATCTTGAACAATTATGTCGGCATCGCCACGGGAAGGGGGAACGGCTGATGGCGGCGTTTACGATTTATCCGGCGATCGATATGCGCGGCGGCAAGTGCGTCCGCCTGCTGCAAGGCGATTACAACAAAGAAACGGTGTACGGCGATTCGCCGGTCGCGATGGCCGAGCAATTCGCGGCCCAAGGGGCGGAGTGGATTCATATGGTCGATTTGGACGGGGCGAAAGAAGGGCGGCGCGTCAACGACCGGTTTGTCATTGAAGCGGCCCGCCTGGGCGTCAACGTGCAAGTCGGCGGCGGCATCCGGACGGAAGAGGATATCGTGTATTATTTAGAAAATGGGGTCGCCCGCGTCATTTTAGGAAGCGCGGCCATTGCCGATCCGCCGTTTGTGAAAAAGATGCTCCAAACATACGGCCGCCGCATCGTGATTGGCATTGACGCCCGCGACGGCTTCGTGGCGACGGAAGGGTGGCTGGCGACGTCCAACGTGAAAGCGGAAGAACTCGGGCGGATGCTCGCCGAGGCGGGGGCGGAGACGTTTATCTTTACGGACATTGCAACGGACGGCACGCTGTCGGGCCCGAACATCGCCGCCGCGGTCCGGTTGGCCGAGGCGACGGGAAAAGAAGTGATTGCTTCTGGCGGCGTCAGCTCGCTTGACGATTTGCGCGCGCTCTGCCAATATGCTGGACAAGGCATCGGCGGTGCGATCGTCGGCAAGGCGCTTTATACGAATCAGTTTACGCTAGCGGAAGCGTTAAAGGCGGTGAGCGAGCGATGATCACGAAACGCATCATCCCGTGCCTCGATGTGAAAGACGGCCGCGTCGTCAAAGGAGTGCAATTTGTCCAGCTGCGCGATGCCGGCGACCCGGTGGAGCTGGCGAAGGCGTACGATGAGCAAGGGGCGGACGAGCTC
This sequence comes from Geobacillus sp., assembly GCF_017515625.1. Classification (NCBI taxonomy): domain Bacteria; kingdom Bacillati; phylum Bacillota; class Bacilli; order Caryophanales; family Anoxybacillaceae; genus Geobacillus; species Geobacillus sp. Next base: position 17,565 of record NZ_JAFWFM010000155.1, on the reverse strand, counting down.
GTCTTTTTGGACATCTCCGCTTCCCATGAAGGCCGGAAAACGATGGTCGATGTCGTCGAGCGCGTCGCTGCCGAGCTCGCCATTCCGTTTACGGTCGGCGGGGGGATTCATTCGCTTGACGATATGAAGCGGATGCTGCGCGCCGGGGCCGACAAAGTATCGCTCAACACCGCCGCGGTGCTCCATCCGGCCTTGATCGCGGAAGGGGCGGACTTTTTCGGCTCGCAATGCATCGTCGTTGCCATTGACGCGAAATACGATGAAACGCTTGGTTCATGGCGCGTCTATACGCACGGCGGCCGCAACGCGACCGAATGGGAAGTGGTCGCGTGGGCGCAGGAAGCGGTCCGTCTTGGCGCCGGGGAGATTTTGCTGACGAGCATGGATGCCGATGGCGGCAAAAACGGTTTTGATATTGCCTTGACGCGGCGGGTGAGCGAAGCGGTCAGCGTTCCGGTCATTGCGTCCGGCGGCGCCGGCAAGGCCGAGCATTTCCTCGAAGCGTTCGAAAAAGGGAAAGCGGACGCGGCGCTGGCGGCATCGATTTTCCATTACAAAGAAACGTCGGTCGGACAAGTGAAAGCGTACTTGAAAGAAAGAGGGGTGAACGTGCGATGACGGCAGACATTCGCTTTGATGAAAAAGGGCTGGTGCCCGCGATCGTCCAAGATGCGCAAAGCAAGGAAGTGCTCACTCTCGCCTATATGAACAAAGAGTCGCTCGAAAAAACGATCGAGACCGGAGAAACATGGTTTTATAGCCGCTCGCGCCAAGAGTTGTGGCATAAAGGGGCGACATCTGGAAACGTGCAGCGCGTTGTCGACATCCGCTACGACTGCGACGCCGATGCGTTGCTCGTGCTCATCGAGCCGGCGGGTCCGGCGTGCCATACGGGCGCGTATTCGTGCTTTTCCCGCTCGCTGGACGGCGCGGCGCGCGCGCCGCAGGCCGACCGGTTCGCCATTTTGAACGAGCTCGAACAGATCATCGCCAAGCGCGACGCCGAACGGCCAGAAGGGTCGTACACGACGTATTTGTTTGAAAAAGGCGTCGATAAGATTTTGAAAAAAGTCGGCGAAGAAGCGGCCGAAGTGATTATTGCGGCGAAAAACCGGAGTCATGACGAGCTGAAATGGGAAGCGGCTGATTTGTTGTACCATTTGCTTGTGCTGTTGCGGGAACAAAAGTTGCCGCTTGACGCCGTGCTGGCAACGCTTGCCGAGCGGCACGCACAAAAAACGGAAGCAGCGGAACAAACCTAATCGTAAGCCGATGGTTGGCGAAGGCTTGTTCACGGGAACGATTGGAAACGGAGGAATGGAAAAACGGGATGCCCGCCACTCAGACTGCCGGGCTCATGGCTCGCGTGAGCGAACCGCGGAGGCAGCCGGAGGGCGGGGCATCCTTTTTTGACGTCTCCGCCGTTTGGCGGACGGCAATGGCGCTGCTGCCATGTTTTTGAGCTGAGTTTTGTTGTTTGTTTCAGCGGCCAATATGATATACTGTTGCTCGACGAATTTTACGGACAACGGAGGACAGAATGGGAAAACAACTGAAGCAGTCATCACGAAAAGCGACGATTGTGCCGTTTATCCTGAACGGAGAGTATTTTTTCAAAAAAGGAATGAAAGCATACGATTGGGGCGATTTGCATAAGGCGAGGAAGTATTTCGAGCGCGCTGTCCGTTTGGATGAGCGCGATGCGTCGTTTGCCCTGCAGCTGGCGCTAGTATTGTCCGAACTTGGTGAATACCAGTTTTCAAACCAATGGCTGTTCAAAATTATTCATGATCTCGATGAAACGATGGACGACTGTTTGTATTTTTTGGCGAACAATTTCGCCTGCCTCGGCTTGTTCCGCGAGGCTCGGCAATACGCTGAACAGTACTTGGCGAATGAGCCGGACGGGGAGTTTGCCGACGATGCCGCCGACTTGCTTGAGCTGCTTCGGCTCGATGGCTCAGAATGGACGGAAGAAGAGGAGCAACTGATGGTGCTGGAGGATCGGGCCCGCCGTTTGCTTGAGGAGGAGCGGTTTGCGGAAGCGATTGAGGCGCTCGAGGCGATTGTCGTCCGCTATCCGGACGTGTGGGCGGCGCACAACAACCTGGCGCTTGCTTATTTTTACAGCGGCGATGTCGACAAAGCGAAACAGAAAGTGCGTGAAGTGCTCAAACGCGATCCCGGCAATTTGCATGCGCTTTGCAATGCGCTCGTTTTCGCGTATTACTTGCATGATCAGGAGCAAGTCTCTTCCCTTTGCCGGACGCTCGCCGGGCTTTATCCGTTTTTCCATGAGCATCAATACAAGCTCGGGGCGACGTTCGCGCTTGTCGGGCGGTTCGATTTGGCGTTCCGCTGGCTGCACCGCCTGTACAAAAGCGGCTTTCGCGGCGACGGGCCGTTTTACTACTGGCTCGCCTGCACCGCCTACCATACGGGGCATGAATCGCTCGCTCGGAACATGTGGGAAGAGTTTCTCGTGTTTCATCCGGAAAAGCGCGGCGAGGAGCCGTGGGCTGTTCCGTCGTTCGACGAAGCGTTTGCCCGCATCATCCGCTGGATTGAGCAGGAAGGATTGGCTGACCAGTTGTACGGCTTATATTTGTTCAGCCGCTCGAAGCAAGCGGAGGAAACGGCCATGTCGCTGGCGATCTGCCGCTTGTTGCCGGCCGACCCGCGCTTGCGTCCATTCATCGACTCGTTTTTATTTGGCTTGACCGACGGCTCGTCCGCCCGGGCGGGGAACGTCGGCCGTATGGTCGATGCGCTTTCGGCAAATAATGAAGAAAAGGAAGCACTCTGCCGCTTTGCGTTTGCGATTGCCGTCCATCCGCTGGCCGATGGCGAACGGTTTGCGAACGGAGCGGCGTGGGCGGCGGCGATTGAATACATGTGGCGTCGTCAGCAAGGAGAGCGTGTGACGCAAAGAGAGATGGCGGCCAAATACGGCGTTTCGGCGTCGACGGTGCAAAAATACGTGCAAAAAGCGCGCCGTCTCTATACATGAGCAAATCAATAGACAGGGCGAATCGACTTTTATACGATGAAAATGGAATGATTCTCAAGCGAGGGAGTGGACGGTGTGGCAGACGAAAAAATTTACGATGTCATTATTGCCGGAGCCGGGCCGGCTGGGCTGACGGCGGCTGTCTATACATCGCGCGCCAATTTGTCGACGCTGATGATCGAGCGTGGCGTCCCGGGCGGGCAGATGGTCAACACTGAGGAAGTCGAGAACTATCCTGGCTTTGAAACGATTTTAGGCCCGGAATTGGCGACGAAAATGTTTGAGCATGCGAAAAAATTCGGCGCGGAGTACGCATACGGCGATGTGAAAGAAATCATCGATGGCGAGGCGTACAAAACGGTCATCGTCGGCGACAAAGAGTACAAGGCCCGCGCGGTCATCATCGCCACCGGAGCGGAATATAAAAAACTCGGCGTACCGGGTGAAGCGGAGCTCGGCGGCCGCGGCGTTTCGTACTGTGCGGTGTGCGACGGGGCGTTTTTCAAAGGGAAAGATTTGGTTGTCGTGGGCGGGGGCGACTCAGCGGTCGAAGAGGGCGTCTATTTGACGCGGTTTGCCAATAAAGTGACGATCGTTCACCGCCGCGACAAGCTGCGGGCGCAAAAAATTTTGCAAGACCGGGCGTTCGCCAATGAAAAAATTGATTTCATCTGGAACCATACGGTGAAACAAATCAACGAAAAGGACGGAAAAGTCGGCAGCGTGACGCTTGTGCATACGCAAACGGGCGAGGAGCGCGAATTTCCGTGCGACGGCGTTTTCATTTACATCGGGATGGTGCCGCTCTCGAAGCCGTTTGCCAATCTTGGCATCACGAATGAAAACGGCTATATCGTCACGAACGAAAAGATGGAGACGAAAGTGCCGGGCATTTTCGCCGCCGGTGATGTGCGGGAAAAAACGCTCCGGCAAATCGTGACGGCTACCGGCGACGGCAGCATCGCCGCGCAAAGCGCCCAGCATTACGTTGAGGAACTGAAAGAAAAGCTCCATAAGCAAGGGGTCAGCTGATCCGGTAACCAAATCGCAATCAAATCGTAATGGTTATTTAACCCAGATGTAACACGGGCGCAACACATTTGTCGTATGCTATAAGTAAGTAATTGACCCCCTTTTATATAGATCCTTTTTGGCGCGGGCGTTTGTCCGCGTCTCTTTTTTTGCCGGGCGCTTGCATCCTGCCGTTTCGCTTGAAACGGCGGGGATGGCGTCTTTCGGCTGGAAGCGGAATGTTGGGCCCCGAGGTTTTTGCAGACGGGAAGCGGACGGTTTCCAGCGGTTTGAAGGTGGAGCGGCCTAACTATTTATGGTAAAATAAAGATGATTATGTGCGTGTTTGCGGATGGTTGGGGTGAACGAATTGCAACGGGTGACAAACTGCGTATTATATAAAGACGGCCAAGTGCTGCTGTTGCAAAAGCCGAGGCGCGGCTGGTGGGTCGCTCCGGGCGGGAAAATGGAGCCCGGTGAGACGGTGCGCGAAGCATGCATTCGTGAATACCGGGAAGAGACGGGCATTTATTTGAAAAATCCAGAGCTGAAAGGCGTCTTTACGATCGTGATGAAAAACGGGAATGAAACGGTATCGGAGTGGATGATGTTTACGTTTTTCGCCGACGACTTCATCGGCGAAAACGTGCCGTCTTCCGAAGAAGGGACGCTCGCTTGGCATAAGGTTGAAGCGCTGTCCACGTTGCCGATGGCCCCAGGAGACTACCATATTTTAGAATACGCTGTCAAAGGCAAAGGGGTCATGTACGGAACGTTTGTATATACGGAGGAGTTTGAGTTGCTTTCATATCGTCTTGATCCAAGTTAGCGGAAGGGGAGCAGAAAAATGGGGAAACACGGGGCGCAGCAACCGATTCAACTCGTTATCATCACCGGCATGTCCGGGGCAGGCAAAACGGTGGCGATCCAAAGCTTTGAAGACCTCGGCTTTTTTTGTGTCGACAACTTGCCGCCGACGCTGTTGCCGAAGTTTTTGGAGCTTGTGAAAGAGTCCGGGAATAAAATGAATAAAGTCGCGCTCGTCATGGATTTGCGCAGCCGCGACTTTTCGACCACTTGTTTGCCGCGCTCGATGAGTTGGCCGGGCAGGCGTGGATTATGCCGCAAATTTTGTTTTTGGATGCGCAAGACTCGACGCTTGTGGCCCGCTATAAAGAAACGCGGCGGACGCATCCGCTCGCGCCGAATGAGCCGCCGCTTGAAGGCATCCGCCTGGAGCGGAAACTGCTTGAGGAGCTCAAAGGGCGGGCGCAAATCGTTTATGACACGACTGGGCTCAAGCCGCGCGAACTGCGGGAGAAAATCGTCCGCCAGTTTTCATCGCACGCCCAGTCCGGCTTTATGGTCAACGTTATGTCGTTTGGATTTAAATACGGCATCCCGATTGACGCTGACTTGGTGTTTGATGTCCGCTTTTTGCCGAACCCGCACTACATTGAGCATATGCGGCCGAAAACCGGGCTCGATGAGGAAGTGGCGTCATATGTGCTCAAATGGGGAGAAACGCAAAAGTTTTTGGAAAAGCTGATTGATTTGCTGGCGTTTATGCTGCCGTATTACCAGCGCGAAGGAAAAAGCCAGCTGGTGATCGCCATCGGCTGCACGGGCGGTCAGCATCGTTCCGTGGCGCTCGCTGAGCATATCGCCCGCCATTTTTCCGCCAATTATAAAACGGTTGTCTCGCACCGGGACATGGAGAGGAGAAAGGAAGCGCATCGATGAGAGACAAACGAGCAGCGAAGATCGTCGTCATCGGCGGCGGCACTGGGCTTCCCGTCCTGCTTCGGGGTCTGAAACAGCACGATCTTGACTTGACGGCTATCGTCACCGTCGCCGATGACGGGGGGAGTTCCGGGCGGCTCCGGGACGAACTGCACATCCCGCCGCCTGGGGATGTGCGCAACGTGCTCGCCGCGCTGTCTGATGTCGAACCGCTTATTGTTGAGCTGTTTCAACACCGTTTTCAAAACGGCAACGGCTTATCGGGACACTCGCTCGGCAATTTGATTTTGGCGGCGCTTACATCGATCACCGGCGATTTTGTGAAGGCGATCCGCGAAATGAGCAAAGTGTTGAACGTACGCGGCCAAGTGTTGCCGGCGGCGAACAAAAGCGTCGTGTTGCACGCGGAAATGGAAGATGGTACCATTATTTCGGGCGAGTCGAAAATTCCTGGCGCGGGGAAAAAAATTAAGAGGGTGTTTTTAACCCCGGAAGATATTGAACCGTTGCCGGAGACGACCGCCGCCATCCGCGGCGCCGACTTGATTGTCATCGGCCCGGGGAGTCTGTACACAAGCATTTTGCCGAACTTGCTCGTGCCGAAAATCGGGCAGGAAGTGTGCAAGGCGAAGGCGAAAAAAGTCTATATATGCAACATTATGACCCAGGCCGGCGAGACGCCGCACTATACGGTGAGCGACCATGTGAAGGCGCTTCATGACCATCTTGGCGTCCCGTTTTTGGATGCCGTCATCGTCAACAGCGGGGCGATTCCGGAATCCATCCGCCGCCGGTATGAAGAGGAGCGGGCCGAGCCGGTGCATGATGACAGCGGCACGCTCGGCGTGCAGGTGATCCGTGACGATATTGTTACGTACGATGATGGGGTCATTCGCCATAATACAGGGAAAGTCGCCGCCCTCCTTCTCGGGCTGCTTCCCCGCTGCTAGACGGCGGGCGCTGTGTGCCTGATCCGCATACGCATAGGCCAAGGAGACGGGGCGCGAGGGGCGGCGGCCGCATGGCCGCGCCGAGAGTTGGGCACCTCCAACCGGCCGGTACGGGAGCGAATGGAGGTGGAACGATCATGTCTTTTGCGTCCGAAACGAAGAAGGAGCTGACGAATTTAGAGGTCAAGCGCTGCTGCTTGCGGGCCGAGCTGTCGGCGCTGTTGCGCATGAACGGCTCACTGTCGTTTTCCGGCGGGCGGATGGCGGTCGATGTCCAAACGGAAAATGCGGCGATCGCCCGGCGCATTTATACGCTGTTGAAAAAAGGGTATGACGTCGCGGTTGAGCTGTTTGTCCGCAAAAAAATGCGTTTAAAGAAAAATAACGTGTATATCGTCCGCATTACCGACGGCGCCGCCCCGCTGCTCCGTGATCTTTGCATTTGGAACGGCGATTTTTCGTTCATTCATGACATCGATCCGGAACTTGTCAAGAAAAAATGCTGTAAGCGCTCGTATTTGCGTGGTGCGTTTTTGGCCGGCGGCTCGGTCAACAATCCGGAGACGTCCTCGTATCACTTGGAGATTTTTTCTTTGTACGAGGATCATAACCGCTCTTTATGTGAACTGATGAACAGCCACTTTTTTTTAAATGCGAAAATGTTGGAACGGAAAAAGGGGTTTATTACGTATTTAAAAGAGGCAGAGAAAATTGCCGAGTTTTTGAACATCATCGGCGCTCACCAGGCGCTGCTCCGCTTTGAAGACATCCGCATCGTCCGCGATATGCGCAACTCGGTCAACCGGCTTGTCAATTGCGAGACGGCCAATTTGAACAAAACGATCGGCGCTGCGCTTCGCCAGGTGGAAAACATCCGCTACATCGACGAGACGATCGGCCTCGACGCCTTGCCAGCGAAGCTGCGGGAAATCGCGAAGCTTCGCATCGAGCATCAAGACGTGACGCTGAAAGAGCTTGGCGAGATGGTCGCCGGCGGCAAAATCAGCAAATCCGGCATCAACCACCGGCTACGCAAAATTGATGAGATCGCGGAGCGGCTGCGGGCTGGAAAGCCGATCGATTTCCATAAATCGCTGTAAAGGGGAGATGGAGAATGGTGGAAAAACAAGTGAAAGTAAAATTAGAAACCGGGCTGCAGGCGCGCCCGGCGGCGTTGTTTGTCCAAGAAGCGAACCGTTTTTCCGCTGATGTATTTTTGGAAAAAGATGGAAAACAGGTGAACGCGAAAAGCATTATGGGCTTGATGAGCCTCGCCATCGGCCATGGAGCGGTGATCACGCTCATTGCCGACGGTCCGGATGAGCAAGAAGCGATCGAAAAGCTCGCCGCCTATGTGCAAAAGGAAAAGTAAAGCAGCGTGTGGGGCTGGCGGGGAAAGGAATGGAAAAGGCTGCTCCGTTTTTGTCGGAAGCAGCCTTTTTTCGTCAATGTCGGTGCAGGCGCAGCTCTATAGCGGTTCTACCAACGTGTGCATGCCTTATTTTTCATCAGCGCGCGTCAGCACCCGGTCGATAATGCCGTATTCCATCGCTTTTTGCGCTGTCATGAAGTTGTCGCGGTCCGTATCGCGTTCGATCACTTCGATCGGCTGGCCGGTGTTTTCCGCCAAAATGCGGTTCAATTTGTCGCGCAAGAACAAAATGCGCTTCGCTGCGATTTCGATTTCCGTCGCCTGCCCTTGGGCGCCGCCGAGCGGTTGGTGGATCATGATTTCACTGTTTGGCAAGGCGAACCGTTTCCCTTTCGCACCGGCGGCAAGCAAAAACGCCCCCATGGAAGCGGCCATGCCGATGCAAATTGTCGATACGTCCGGTTTGATGAACTGCATCGTGTCGTAAATCGCCAGGCCAGCTGTGATCGAGCCGCCCGGGCTGTTGATGTACAAGGAAATATCTTTGTCCGGGTCTTCCGCCGCCAAAAACAACAGCTGCGACACGATCGAGTTGGCCACTTGGTCGTCGATCGGGCTGCCAAGGAACACGATTCGGTCTTTCAATAAGCGCGAATAAATGTCGTACGCCCGCTCCCCGCGGTTCGTCTGTTCGATGACAGTCGGAATCAAATACATCCCAAAACGCCTCCTTTTCCATCCTAATGGATCAATATGTACGCCTTCATCATACACGAATGGTCAATGAAGGTCAAACAAAACGACCTTCCCCATTCTTTATAACATATTCGCGGCTAGCGGGAACATCCCTCTTTTCATCATAACCGCTTTTTTATTTTTTTAACCAGTTGCCTGTGGCGGTGGCATTGATGTGGAAGGAACAAAGGCCTGATTTTTCCTGTTTTTTTATTGCATTTTCCCCTTGCATTTTTGCACGATCCTGCTATAATAGAACATGCAACGGAACGAAATAGAGAAATCATGAACTTCCATGCCCTCGTAGTGTAGTGGATAGCACGAGAGATTCCGGTTCTCTTAGCGTGGGTTCGAATCCTGCCGAGGGCGTTCCAACGATCTGACAAGTTCGGATTGAGATTCCCAACCCCCTTGATACGACCGCGTTTGCGGTCGTTTTTCATTGCTTGCCGAGCTGGCGGCGCGGTTTTCCGCATCGGAACAAGAGATGGAACGGGGGCTGCGCCTTGTGCAGTCGCTCGACCCGCCGGGAGTCGGCGCCCGCGATTTGGCGGAATGCCTCTTGCTGCAGCTTGAACGTCTTCCTGAGCGCGACGAGCTGGCGGAAACGATCGAGGTGGCTTTCCTCCGCTCAAGTGAAAGCGATCATCCAAGAGCTGATCGCGGCGGAAGACCGACAGACGCCGCTTTCTGGCCAACAGCTTGCTGATTTGCTTCATGGCCGATACGGCATCGCCATTTCGCTCCGCACGGTCGCCAAATACCGCGAGCAGCTGCGCATTCCTTCTTCGGCGAAACGAAAGCAATACACCGGAGCTTGATGCGACCGGTGAAAGAAAGGAAGAACGCGATGCACATCCGGTTGTACACGAAGACGAACTGTCCGCTTTGCGACAAAGCGAAAGCGGTTTTGACGGAGCTGCAGGCAGACTATCGGTTTACGATGGAAGAGATCGATATTTATGAAGACGACGCGCTTCTCGAGAAATATCAGTTGATGATTCCGGTCGTCGAGCTTGACGGGGAAGAAATCGGGTATGGGATGATTGAAAAAGAAACGGTGAGAAAACGGTTGCGGCGGGCAAAAAATAGTTGAACTGCTATCGTCCTCCTGCTATAATGAAAATAGCGCGGGAGGAATTTTTTATCGATTGGCGGGACATAATATGTCATACCGGGACAAAAAACGTCCCTATGTTCTGCTAAGGGAAAGGATCGATGCAACCGTTAGTAGAGGCATTAAAAAAATTATCGCCCGACTTGCTTGACGTTATGCAAAAACGATATCAAATTTTGTACTCTATTTCGCTTATGGCGCCGATCGGGCGGCGGGCGCTGGCGGCGAGCCTCGGCATGAGCGAGCGGGTTCTCCGGTCGGAAACAGAATTTTTGAAAGGACAAAACTTGCTTTCCACCGATGTGTCGGGCATGCGGTTGACGGAGGAAGGCCAGGCGCTCCTTCATACGCTCAATGATTTGATGCGGGAAGCGCTCGGACTCAAAGAGCTGGAAGCCGCGCTGCAGGAACAGCTCGGCATTCCGCGGGTGATTGTCGTTGCCGGGGATAGCGACCGTTCCCCTTGGGTAAAAAAAGAAATGGGTAGAGCGTGTGTCGCCTGCATGAAGGAGCTGCTTGAGCCCGGGGACATCGTCGCCGTGGCCGGCGGAACGACGATGGCGGCGGTCGCGGAGATGATGACGCCGGATTCGAAGCTTCGTGATGTGTTGTTCGTGCCGGCGCGCGGCGGCCTTGGCGAAGATGTCGAGAATCAGGCGAACACGATTTGTGCGAAAATGGCGGAAAAAGCGATGGGCCGCTATCGGTTGCTGCACGTGCCTGACCAGCTGAGCGATGAAGCGTACGCGTCGCTTGTCGAAGAGCCGGCGGTGAAAGAAGTGCTTGAGCTCATCCAATCATGCCGCATGGTCGTCCATGGCATCGGTGAAGCGGTGACGATGGCCAAGCGGCGGAAGACGCCGCCTGTAGAGATGGAGAACATCATCGCCCGCCATGCGGCCGCCGAGGCGTTCGGCTACTATTTCAACGAGTACGGCGACGTCGTCCATAAAGTGAAAACAGTCGGCATTCAACTTGAACACCTCCCGCATGTCGAGCATGTCATCGCCGTCGCCGGAGGGGCGTCGAAGGCGAAAGCCATTCGCGCGTACATGAAACGGGCGCCGCACTCGATATTGGTGACGGACGAAGGAGCCGCAAAAGCGTTCGTAGGGGAGTAATCTCCCTTGCTGATACAATCCAATCGCAAGGAGGAAAATAAGATGGCAGTCGAAGTGGGAATCAACGGATTTGGCCGCATCGGACGCAACGTCTTCCGCGCGGCATTGAAAAACCCGGACATTGAAGTGGTGGCGGTGAACGATTTAACCGATGCGAATACGCTTGCTCATTTGTTGAAGTACGACTCTGTCCATGGCCGTTTGGATGCCGAAGTGTCAGTGAACGGCAACAACTTGGTCGTCAACGGCAAAGAAATCATCGTCAAGGCGGAACGCGATCCGGAGAACTTGGCGTGGGGCGAGATCGGCGTTGACATCGTCGTTGAGTCGACCGGCCGCTTCACGAAACGCGAAGACGCCGCCAAACATTTGGAAGCGGGTGCGAAAAAAGTGATCATTTCCGCCCCGGCGAAAAACGAAGACATTACGATCGTCATGGGCGTCAACCAAGACAAATACGATCCGAAAGCCCATCATGTCATCTCGAACGCGTCGTGCACGACGAACTGCTTGGCGCCGTTTGCCAAAGTGCTGCATGAACAATTCGGCATCGTCCGCGGCATGATGACGACCGTTCACTCGTACACAAACGACCAACGAATTTTGGACTTGCCGCATAAAGATTTGCGCCGGGCTCGCGCCGCGGCCGAATCGATCATTCCGACGACGACCGGGGCGGCGAAAGCGGTCGCGCTCGTTTTGCCGGAATTGAAAGGAAAGTTGAACGGCATGGCGATGCGCGTGCCGACGCCGAACGTATCCGTTGTCGACTTGGTGGCGGAATTGGAAAAAGAAGTGACGGTCGAAGAAGTGAATGCCGCGTTGAAAGCAGCAGCTGAAGGCGAGCTGAAAGGCATTTTGGCCTACAGCGAAGAACCGCTCGTGTCGCGCGACTACAATGGCAGCACCGTTTCGTCGACGATCGACGCGTTGTCGACAATGGTCATTGATGGCAAAATGGTGAAAGTCGTTTCGTGGTATGACAACGAAACGGGCTATTCGCACCGCGTCGTCGACTTGGCTGCCTACATCGCCTCGAAAGGGCTGTAAAACCAGCTTGGCGCTGAGTTTTCCGCCTGTTCAAGTCTATAATAGGAAAATGGAGGGGAGCGGGGAAATGATCCCCACTCCTTTTCCTTGTCCAAACTGTAGCCAAAAGGGGGCACGAACGATGAACAAGAAGACGATCCGCGACGTTGATGTGAGGGGAAAGCGCGTCTTTTGCCGCGTCGATTTCAACGTTCCGATGGAGCAAGGCGCTATCACCGATGACACGCGCATTCGCGCCGCACTCCCGACGATCCGCTATTTGATCGAGCACGGGGCGAAAGTCATTTTGGCGAGCCACCTCGGCCGCCCGAAAGGAAAAGTGGTCGAAGAATTGCGTTTGGATGCCGTTGCGAAGCGGCTCGGCGAGCTGCTTGAACGGCCGGTCGCCAAAACGAATGAAGCGGTCGGCGATGAGGTGAAAGCGGCGGTCGACCGTTTGAACGAAGGCGATGTGCTCTTGCTTGAGAACGTCCGTTTTTACCCTGGCGAAGAGAAAAATGATCCCGAGCTCGCCAAAGCGTTTGCGGAGCTTGCGGATCTATATGTCAACGATGCGTTCGGCGCCGCCCATCGCGCTCATGCGTCGACGGAAGGCATCGCCCATTACTTGCCGGCGGTGGCCGGATTTTTGATGGAAAAAGAACTTGAAGTGCTTGGCAAGGCGCTTTCGAATCCGGACCGCCCGTTTACAGCGATCATCGGCGGGGCGAAAGTGAAAGACAAAATCGGCGTCATCGACAATTTGCTTGAAAAAGTCGACAACTTGATCATCGGCGGCGGACTGGCGTATACGTTCGTCAAAGCGCTCGGCCATGACGTCGGCAAGTCGCTGCTTGAGGAGGACAAAATCGAACTCGCCAAATCGTTTATGGAAAAGGCGAAAGAAAAAGGCGTCCGTTTTTATATGCCGGTGGACGTGGTCGTCGCCGACCGGTTTGCGAACGACGCCAACACGAAAGTCGTGCCGATTGACGCGATTCCAGCCGATTGGTCGGCGCTTGACATCGGCCCGAAAACGCGCGAATTGTACCGCGATGTCATTCGCGAGTCGAAGCTCGTTGTCTGGAACGGCCCGATGGGCGTCTTTGAAATGGACGCGTTCGCCCACGGGACAAAAGCGATCGCCGAAGCACTGGCGGAAGCGCTCGACACCTATTCGGTCATCGGCGGCGGGGATTCGGCGGCGGCGGTTGAGAAATTCGGCTTGGCCGACAAAATGGATCATATCTCCACCGGTGGCGGCGCTTCGCTCGAGTTTATGGAAGGAAAACAGCTGCCGGGTGTCGTCGCACTCGAAGACAAATGACCCACGGCGCCGGATTTGGCGCATGGCGGCTGACTCCGCCCATTGAAAGGAAGGGTGAACGATGAGAAAACCGATCATTGCAGGCAACTGGAAAATGCATAAAACATTAGCGGAAGCGGTTCAATTTGTCGAGGACGTAAAAGGGCACGTGCCGCCGGCCGACGAAGTCGATTCCGTCGTTTGCGCGCCGTTTCTCTTTTTGGATCGGTTGGTGCAAGCGGCAGACGGCACGGATTTAAAAATCGGGGCGCAAACGATGCACTTTGCCGATCAAGGGGCGTACACAGGCGAAGTGAGCCCGGTCATGCTGAAAGACCTCGGCGTCACGTACGTCATCCTCGGCCATTCGGAGCGCCGGCAAATGTTCGCCGAAACAGATGAGACCGTGAACAAAAAAGTGTTGGCCGCCTTCACCCGCGGGCTTATACCGATTATTTGCTGCGGTGAATCGCTTGAGGAGCGGGAAGCGGGGCAGACGAACGCGGTTGTCGCCTCGCAAGTGGAAAAAGCGCTCGCCGGCTTGACGCCGGAACAAGTGAAGCAAGCGGTCATCGCTTACGAGCCGATTTGGGCGATCGGGACGGGCAAATCATCAACACCGGAAGACGCCAACAGCGTCTGCGGCCATATCCGTTCGGTTGTTTCGCGCCTGTTTGGCCCGGAGGCGGCGGAAGCGATCCGCATTCAATACGGCGGCAGCGTCAAACCAGACAACATCCGCGACTTCTTGGCGCAACAACAGATCGACGGCGCCTTAGTCGGCGGGGCGAGCCTCGAGCCGGCTTCATTCTTGCAATTGGTGGAGGCGGGGCGTCATGAGTAAAAAACCGGTTGCGCTCATCATTTTAGACGGATTTGCGCTGCGCGACGAAACGTACGGCAATGCGGTCGCTCAGGCGAACAAACCGAACTTTGACCGCTATTGGAACGAATACCCGCACACAACGCTCAAGGCGTGCGGCGAGGCGGTCGGGCTTCCGGAAGGGCAGATGGGCAACTCGGAAGTCGGCCATCTCAACATCGGCGCCGGGCGCATTGTGTACCAAAGCTTAACGCGAATCAACATTGCCATTCGCGAAGGCGAGTTTGACCGAAATGAAACGTTTTTGGCGGCGATGAACCATGTGAAACAACACGGGACAAGTTTGCATTTGTTCGGCTTGCTTTCCGACGGCGGGGTGCACAGCCATATTCACCATTTGTACGCCCTCTTGCGCTTGGCGGCGAAAGAAGGCGTGAAGCGCGTGTACATCCACGGCTTTTTGGACGGCCGCGACGTCGGCCCACAAACAGCGCCGCAATACATTAAAGAACTGCAGGAAAAAATCAAGGAATATGGCGTCGGCGAAATCGCGACGTTATCGGGCCGCTACTACTCGATGGACCGCGACAAGCGGTGGGACCGCGTCGAAAAGGCGTATCGGGCGATGGTGTACGGGGAAGGGCCGACGTACCGCGATCCGCTCGAGTGCATCGAGGACTCGTACAAACACGGCATTTACGACGAATTCGTCCTGCCGTCGGTCATCGTCCGCGAAGACGGCCGGCCGGTGGCGACGATTCAAGACAATGACGCGATTATCTTCTATAATTTCCGCCCTGACCGGGCGATCCAAATTTCAAACACGTTTACGAACGAAGATTTCCGCGAGTTTGACCGCGGCCCGAAACATCCGAAGCATTTGTTCTTTGTCTGCTTGACCCATTTCAGCGAAACGGTGAAAGGGTACGTGGCGTTCAAGCCGACGAACTTGGACAACACGATCGGGGAAGTGCTGTCGCAGCACGGACTGCGCCAGCTGCGCATCGCCGAGACCGAAAAATATCCGCACGTGACGTTTTTTATGAGCGGCGGCCGCGAAGAGAAATTTCCAGGCGAAGACCGGATTTTGATCAACTCGCCGAAAGTGCCGACGTATGACTTGAAGCCGGAAATGAGCGCCTATGAAGTGACCGATGCGCTGCTCAAGGAAATTGAAGCCGATAAGTACGATGCGATCATTTTGAACTACGCCAACCCGGATATGGTCGGCCATTCGGGCAAGCTCGAACCGACGATCAAGGCGGTGGAGGCAGTGGACGAATGCCTCGGCAAAGTCGTCGATGCCATTTTGGCCAAAGGCGGCATCGCCATCATCACCGCCGACCACGGCAACGCCGATGAAGTATTGACGCCGGACGGCAAGCCGCAAACGGCTCATACGACGAATCCGGTGCCGGTCATCGTGACGAAAAAAGGCATCAAGCTTAGAGACGGCGGCATCTTAGGCGATTTGGCGCCGACGATGCTCGATTTGCTCGGCTTGCCGCAGCCGAAAGAAATGACGGGGAAATCGTTGATTGTCAAATAATGATGATCTTGAGAAAACGATACGAAAAGGAGTGTGTTCCCATGTCTGCCATTATCGATGTCTACGCTCGCGAAGTGCTCGATTCGCGCGGCAACCCAACCGTAGAAGTGGAAGTGTATACAGAAGAAGGCGGTTTCGGCCGCGCCCTGGTGCCAAGCGGCGCCTCGACTGGGGAATATGAAGCAGTCGAACTGCGCGATGGCGACAAAAACCGCTACCTCGGCAAAGGGGTGTTAAAAGCGGTCGAAAACGTCAACGAAATCATCGCGCCGGAAATCATCGGCCTTGAAGTGACCGACCAAGTGGCGATCGACCGCGCGTTGATTGAGCTTGACGGCACGGAAAACAAAAGCAAACTTGGCGCCAACGCCATTTTGGGCGTTTCGCTTGCCGTGGCCCGCGCGGCGGCGGACGAGCTTGGTTTGCCGCTGTACCACTACTTAGGCGGCTTTAACGCCAAAACGCTGCCGGTGCCGATGATGAACATTTTAAACGGCGGCGCGCATGCGGACAACAACGTCGACATTCAAGAATTTATGATCATGCCAGTCGGGGCGGAAAGCTTCCGCGAAGCGTTGCGCATGGGGGCGGAAATTTTCCACAGCTTAAAAGCGGTGCTGAAATCGAAAGGCTACAACACCGCGGTCGGCGATGAAGGCGGCTTCGCCCCGAACTTGAAATCGAACGAAGAAGCGCTGCAAACGATCATCGAAGCGATCGAAAAAGCCGGCTACAAACCGGGCGAACAAGTGATGCTCGCCATGGACGTTGCTTCATCCGAGCTGTACAACAAAGAAGACGGCAAATATCATCTTGAAGGCGAAGGCGTTGTGAAAACGTCGGAAGAAATGGTCGCTTGGTATGAAGAGCTTGTATCGAAATATCCGATCATCTCGATCGAAGACGGGCTCGATGAAAACGACTGGGAAGGCCATAAACTGTTGACCGAGCGACTCGGCAAAAAAGTGCAGCTTGTCGGTGACGACTTGTTCGTCACGAACACGAAAAAACTGGCCGAAGGCATTGAAAAAGGCGTCGGCAACTCGATTTTGATCAAAGTGAACCAAATCGGCACGCTCACCGAAACGTTTGACGCCATCGAAATGGCGAAACGCGCCGGCTACACGGCTGTCGTCTCGCACCGCTCCGGCGAAACGGAAGACAGCACGATCGCCGACATCGCCGTCGCCACCAACGCCGGCCAAATCAAAACAGGCGCGCCGTCGCGCACCGACCGCGTCGCGAAATACAACCAGCTGCTCCGCATTGAGGATGAACTCGGCCATACGGCTATTTACCAAGGCATTCGTTCGTTTTACAATTTGAAAAAATAACCGATAACAGAATCATTACAGGCACCTTTCGGCTGTTTGCCAAGAAAGGTGCCTTTTTTTGCGGCGGGCGAGGATAGCAAAGGGTCGCGTCAAAAGCGCGTTATGAAGACTCCATATAGACCATCCCCTTGAGTATCGGAGGGATGTTCAAGGATGGAGTCGCCCTTGACCAACACCCGACAAAGGTGGGAAAGAATCGTCAAGGGCGGTGGAGACAAAAAGAAGGCAATCGTTTTCCCATATTACACCCATTACATACACAGTGATTGAATATTGGGTCTTAGGGATTTCAAACAAATCGGCGAATCATTTGGGCAACAAGCTTGTCACTTCTTTGTTCTGGTAAAGTTCTTTTTCATCTTCCGTACAACAATCAATACACTTAACTATTTTGAGAAGATCAATTTTGATTTGATTATATTTTTTAATTTTCTTGCAAATATTTCCCATGATTTCACTCTCATA
>NZ_JAFWFM010000154.1:0-5369 GCF_017515625.1 Geobacillus sp. | reverse complement strand
CTATTCATGAGACATGAACCTCCTTGTGTGAATGGGTTTTGAGCACATCTATTTTACCCAAGGAGTCCGGTTCATGTCTCCTTTTTTGTTTAGTTGTCAATTTATGTCAGTGAATTTGCTCATCTACAGTATAAAAGGTTAAAAAAGTAAAAGTATGTCGCAATTTGTCGTTCACAAAAAGTTCATATAACCCATATTAGTACTCACATTTCGCACCCTAACAGGGTTGAAAGAAAGGATTTTTTATTTCGTTTTTTAGAATAACTTTCCGACCAACACAACGAGTGATGGAAATCCTTTTTTTACCATATCTGGTCGTTCCGTATCACGTTACACGTAAATGCTCTCATCCATGCCCAATCCCTGCAGAATCCTTCGCTGATCCGGGGTGAGGGAGCGATCCAGTGAGCGTTGGATGCGTCCATCCGGCAGCTTGAACAGGACGACGTTCACGTATGGAAACAGCTGAAAAATCGCCTGTCCCGTCGGACGGGTCAGCTTGCGGCCTCCAGGACCCTTCAACGGGTGTTCGGGAGTCATGAACGGACGCACCCGGCGCTGAAAGACGCGGTAAATGCCGGCCTCATACAGACGATCGAGATGACGGGTCAACGCATCGTCATTCAACTGGGAAGGATGGAGCCCGGAACGGATGAGTTTCTCCAGGTCGATCGTGTGCCCCCATTGTTCCAAGTGAACGAGGGCTTGCCGGCCGTCAAACACATTGTAGAGAATGGCTTGAACGGCATCGTTGACTCGAGTCTGGCACTGCGGATCGACGGGAACGAGATGGTCAATCGATTGGGGGAAACCCAGTTTTTTGAATAGAGCACTTATGATATTCAAATAAGAATTGCGATAGACCGATTCGACTTGCACATCCATGAGAGAAAAACTCCTTCACTTTCCTTGTGTGTCAAGGATTCATTCGACATCGGAACGAAAAAATCCTCCCGATTTTCGTCGGAAGGGTGCGAAATGTGAGGTCGAAATCAACATCATGAACGAGGGAACGAAGAAAGGATTTGATGCTTTGCCAAAAGGTTGTACTGGCGCCTATCATGAAAAGCATGGCAGCTGATTTTAGCCGAACTTTTTGTTCCAACCATGGAACGATGGCTGGATCGCGATGTTGGTGTTTGATCCTGTTATTCAAGGCTTCGAGCTGATTTTTCGCAAAAATTATCAACCGTATAGTGCACAGGCCAATGATTTTCTTTTATAATGAATATGTCTTTACACTAATAATGATAGGAAGATACACATGAACCAAACCGCGATTTCCCAGCGCAAGCTGTTAGGCATAGCCGGCCTTGGCTGGCTGTTTGACGCGATGGATGTCGGCATGTTGTCGTTTTTGATGGCGGCCTTGCAAAAAGACTGGAATTTGACGGCCGGCCAAGTCGGCTGGATCGGCAGCGTCAACTCGATCGGCATGGCGGTCGGGGCGCTCGTGTTCGGATTGCTTGCGGACCGGATCGGGCGGAAAAACGTTTTTATTTTCACATTGTTGCTGTTCTCGCTTGGCAGTGGGCTGTCGGCGCTGACGACGACGTTGGCGGCGTGTTTGGCGCTCCGCTTTTTGATCGGCATGGGACTTGGCGGCGAGCTGCCGGTCGCGTCAACGCTCGTCTCAGAAGCGGTGCCAGCTAAGGATCGCGGCCGGGCTGTCGTGCTGCTTGAAAGCTTTTGGGCCGGCGGCTGGCTGCTGGCGGCGCTCATTTCCTATTTTGTCATTCCGGCTTACGGCTGGCGGACGGCGTTATGGCTGGCGGCGATCCCGGCGCTGTATGCGATCTATTTGCGCCTCCGTCTGCCTGATTCGCCGCGGTTTGCGGCTGTAAGAAAAGAAGAGACGGTATGGAAAAACATCGTCCACGTATGGTCCGCTCCTTATCGGAAAGAGACGGTCATGCTTTGGATCCTTTGGTTTTGTGTCGTTTTCTCGTATTACGGCATGTTTTTATGGCTGCCAAGCGTCATGGTCATGAAAGGATTCAGCTTAATTAAAAGCTTTGAATATGTGCTCATCATGACGCTGGCGCAATTGCCCGGCTATTTCAGCGCCGCATGGCTGATCGAGCGGGCGGGGCGGAAATTTGTCTTGGTCACGTACTTGCTTGGCACCGCATTGAGCGCTTACTTTTTCGGCACGGCCGAGTCGCTCGTCGGGCTGATGGCATCCGGCATTTTCTTGTCGTTTTTCAACCTCGGCGCTTGGGGAGCGCTGTATGCGTATACGCCGGAGCAGTATCCGACATCGATCCGTGCGACCGGCGCCGGCATGGCGGCGGCGTTTGGCCGCATCGGCGGCATTTTCGGCCCGCTGTTGGTCGGCTCGCTTGTCGCCCAAGGGGTGTCGGTGACGGCCATTTTCACGCTGTTTTGCCTCGCTGTTCTTGTCGCCGTTCTTTCTGTCGCCGTCCTCGGCAAAGAGACGAAGCAGCAAGAGCTCGCTTAAGTTGACAAATCAAACGGAGGGCTATACCTTAAGGGTAAGCCCTTTTTTGTTCGGATCATGAAGAGAGGCGGTGGATTCCTTGCGCCCGTTCGTATCGGTCGTCATCCCGACGTACAATCGCCCGTATCCGCTTGCCGAGCTGCTCGAGGCGTTGAGCCGGCAGACATACCGCCATTTTGAGGTGATCATTGTCAATGACGGCGGCATCCCCGTTCATGATGTCGCCGCCTTGTATCCAGAGCTTGACATCTGTCTCATCGACCGCCGCGACAACGAAGGACATGTCGCCGCCCGCAACGAAGGCGTCAAGGCGGCGCGCGGCGAATTCATCATGCTTTGCGACGACGATGACCTCGTGTTGCCGTGCCATCTCGAACGGATGGTCACAGCGCTTCGTGACGCCGATTTTGCCTATGCCGATGCGGAAATTGTTCAGTATCGAACCGAAAACGACCGACGCATCCCGTCGGCACGGTTTTTGTTTGCTTATGAGTATGATTTGGAGGCGATGCGTACGTTTTCGACGTATGTGCCGTCCGGGAGCGTTTATCGGAAGGCGCTTCATGACAACATCGGCGATTTTGACCCGTCCGTTCACCATTATTGGGATTGGGACTTCTTTTTGCGCGCGGCGGTCGTCTGTCGCGTCGCCCGTGTCGCGGCGGCGACCGTGTTGTACGCGTTCAGCCCGGACGGCGACAACGTGTCGCGACATATGAACGACAAGCGGCGCCAATATTTGCGGCGGCTGTGTGAGAAGCATGGGCTTGGGGACTTGCCGATGAAAAATTTTTGGCTCTTGCTTGACGAGCCGGAAGTCGCGAAGCGCCGGGCGAAAAGCGAAGTCATCTGGGACGGGAAGCCCGTCGTGTCGCGGTTTTGGGCGCAAAAAAATGCGAGCGACCATTGACATAGGTCTTTCTGGTTTGCTATGATAGTGGACAAAATCATATATGGATCGCGATGACGGATCAATAGTAGTTAACCCTCTCTTCCCAAGCGAGCCGGGGGCGGTGGGAGCCCGGTGAAGACGGTTAATGAAACGGCAGTCCGGAGCGGAAATGGCAAAAAGGGGATGCGTGATTTGCGCATCAACTAGGGTGGAACCGCGGGAGCTACGCTCTCGTCCCTAGGCACAAGGCCTAGGGGCGAGGGCGTTTTTGATTGGTGGACATCACATTGAAGGAGGATGAACACGATGGCTGTCACAATGGAAGAAATCGTCGCACATGCCAAGCATCGCGGCTTCGTGTTTCCGGGGTCGGAAATTTACGGAGGGCTGGCGAACACATGGGATTACGGCCCGCTTGGCGTCGAGCTGAAAAACAACATCAAACGGGCGTGGTGGAAAAAGTTCGTCCAAGAGTCACCGTACAACGTCGGGCTTGACGCCGCCATTTTAATGAACCCGAGAACGTGGGAAGCGTCCGGTCACTTAGGCAACTTCAACGATCCGATGGTCGACTGCAAACAGTGCAAAGCGCGCCACCGCGCCGACAAGCTGATTGAGAAGGCGCTCGAGGAAAAAGGGATCGAGATGATCGTTGACGGGTTGCCGCTGGCCAAGATGGATGAACTCATCAAGGAATACGACATCGCCTGCCCGGAATGCGGCAGCCGCGATTTCACGAACGTGCGCCAGTTCAACTTAATGTTTAAAACGTACCAAGGCGTCACCGAGTCGAGCGCCAACGAAATTTATTTGCGTCCAGAGACAGCGCAAGGCATTTTCGTCAACTTCAAAAACGTCCAGCGCACGATGCGCAAAAAATTGCCGTTTGGCATCGCGCAAATCGGCAAAAGCTTCCGCAACGAGATTACGCCGGGCAACTTCACGTTCCGCACGCGCGAATTCGAACAGATGGAGCTCGAGTTTTTCTGCAAGCCCGGTGAGGAGCTGCAATGGTTTGACTATTGGAAACAGTTTTGCAAGGACTGGCTGCTGTCGCTCGGCATGAAGGAGGATAACATCCGCCTGCGCGACCATGCGAAAGAAGAGTTGTCCCACTACAGCAACGCCACGACGGACATCGAGTACCATTTCCCGTTCGGCTGGGGCGAGCTGTGGGGCATCGCGTCGCGCACGGATTACGATTTGAAGCGGCATATGGAATACTCGGGCGAGGATTTCCATTATCTCGACCAAGAAACGAACGAGCGCTACATCCCGTACTGCATTGAGCCGTCGCTTGGCGCTGACCGCGTCACGCTGGCGTTTATGATCGACGCCTATGACGAAGAAGAGCTGGAAGACGGCACGACGAGAACGGTGATGCACTTGCATCCGGCGCTTGCGCCGTACAAAGCGGCTGTCTTGCCGCTGTCGAAAAAGCTCGCGGACGGGGCGCACCGCATTTATGAAGAGCTGGCGAAACATTTCATGGTCGACTATGACGAAACCGGCTCGATCGGCAAGCGGTACCGCCGCCAAGATGAAATCGGCACGCCGTTTTGCATCACATACGATTTCGAGTCTGAACAAGACGGCCAAGTGACCGTGCGCGACCGCGACACGATGGAGCAAGTGCGGCTGCCGATTGGGGAGCTCAAAGCCTTTTTAGAGGAAAAAATCGCCTTTTGATGCCATGAACGCCGGGGCAGCGACGAAACCCCGGCGTTTTTTTAACAACCCATACGCCGCAAGTCCCCCGCCTCTAAGCGAAGCGTAGGCGGGGGATACGCGGCGTCCTTTTTTTACTTTTGATCAAAAAAGTAAAAAAATGGGAGAATCGATGAAAAAAGAATATAGATTTTCGATTATTCATATTTTTATTTTATATTATAAGTAAGGAGGTGAAAGGATGTATCGAACGGTCAAAATACCTTTTCAAACATCAAAAAAAGATATCGATCGATTATTCGAATGCAACCGAATATCGGCTCAAATTTGGAATGACTGTTTAGTCAT
>NZ_JAFWFM010000153.1:0-4747 GCF_017515625.1 Geobacillus sp. | reverse complement strand
GCGCAAACAGCGAATCCACGGGAGAAATGTGGCAGTTTTCCGTTCGTCGTCACCTTTCCTCTATCACAGGAAAGGGCGGACAATGGGTGGTGCACCCAGTGGATTCAAACACTTTTCTGTACAGGGTCCAAGCCACCATTAAGTATAACGTCCTGTTAAACTGTTTGCGCCTATTCTTCATTATGGGAAGAAAAGGGGGATTTTCATCCCTGGGTGGAGGGCAAACCATTGCCCATGGATCTTTTTTGTGAAACATTTTTGTGAAACATTAGATTGGAAAGCCCCTCATCTAAAAGTTTTAAAAAAATACAAGCCAGAAGATGCTCAAATGGAGGAAATCGATGAAATCATTGACGAATGCCTGGCAAAAATCGCAACGTATCTGACCTGATCTGATCGGCCTGGAGGCAACGGAAGAATGGAACGGTGTTGAAGGAAAGACTGCGTTTCCTGTCTTTGCAAGACAGCTGAATCGGAGGGCGGGGGCCAAAAAAATTCCCTGCCTCTACCCCTTTGCATAGATGGGGGAACGTTTCATCCTCCATCTGCTTGACGCTCCATGCCTCGGGCGCGGTATGATCATTGTCGTCCGCAGCCGAAATGCGTTACAATAGAAAGCAAATCGGCAACGACTGGAGGGACTTCAATGGCAAGACCGGACGAACGAGTCGTCATCGCGATTGACGGCTATCAATTCAAACGGGCGCGCGAGGCAAAGGAAGGGAAAATTTTCGTCACCTCGCCGATCGGGGCGAACTTTACGTTTGACATCAACGTCATGCGCAAGCTCATCGAGGCCATCGACCGCGACCCGGCGCTCGCGGAACAGTTCGGGCTTCCTTCCCGAGGGGCGAACGAATAAAAAGGAACGGCGGTTGGCCGTTCCTTTGTTGGTTTAGCGGAGAGAGGCCGAAGCTCCATTTTTTCCGCAGACGGCGGTGCTCCCTCACGAATCAAATCTTCTAGCGTCCTTGCCATGCCGCCCGCTCGCGGCCGAACGGGTCGTCCTCGACATGGCTGGCGGCCGAAAAGACAAAGGCCGCCTTGCGCTCGTTCGTATACGCCGGCCACGCTTCCGGCAAGTGAGCACCGTTCGGGTCTCCGGTGCGGGCAAACGAGAGCCAAGCGTAATGCATTTCATTGGCGATCGCCTCGCGCTCCGGCCGGTTGCCGACGAAATTCGCGACGCCCGGCTGATGGAGATTGTGAAACACAAACGGCAGCTCGAGCGCGTGGCATGCTTTCAGCTGGCCGCCGAACACCGGCGTCTCATAGTCAAAGCGGTACATGTACACATCCGCCCCTTGCGCCGCTTGGGCGTCCGCCGTCCGCAGCATCCCCTCGACAAATACGCGGTACGTCATGATGCGAAGCCACGTTTGCCAAGTAGGCTCCGACGGCTCCGCCGTTTCTTTGTAATAGCGGATGGCCTCTTCTGGCACCGGCCCGACTTCCCGGTTGATTCGGTCAAGAAGTTCCTTTTCGCCAAGCTTTGTCCATGACGGATCCGTCAAGGTAAACAAGTTGTACTCGTCTTTCGTCACGCCGATGAGAATCGGAATGCCGCTGGCCGCCCCGTAGCGGAGCGCTTCGATCGGATGGCGGCGCAATACGCGGCCATCCACCACCGGACCGTACATGACCCCTGGACCGAGCGACAGCGCCGCCCGTAGCAGCTCCTCGGCAGGAATCGACAACAGCCGTTCGCGGTCGCCCGGACGGATGCCAGCCTTATCAAGAATGCGTTCGGTCATCGCCATCGCGGTCTCCGGCGAACGGAGAAGAAGCGATCCCGAACCGCTTTGCAACATGGCGCGCCGAAACAGCCCGCTGGCCTCCGGAAGCGACAACAGCACGCCGACGCTCGCCGCTCCGGCCGATTCACCGAAAATCGTGATGTTGTCCGGATCACCACCAAACGCCGCAATGTTCTCCTTCACCCAGCGCAGCGCCGCCACTTGGTCCAAAATGCCGAGATTCCCGGCTTGCGCGTACGCTTCGCCGAACGAATCACCGAGATGCAAAAAGCCAAACACGTTCATTCGGTAGTTGATCGTCACGACAACGACATCGCCGTGTTTCGCGAACGCCGTCCCGTCATACCACGGCGAAGAACCCGAACCGAACAAAAAGGCGCCGCCGTGAATCCAAAACAACACCGGGCGCTTCTTCCCATCCGCCGCCGGCGACCAAATGTTCAAGTACAGCCCGTCTTCGCTCGGCGCCTCGCTCATCCGCCCGAGCAATCCGCTGAAAATCGGATCCGACGGCTGCATCACGACAGGACCGAACGATGTCGCCTCCCGCACCCCATCCCACGCATCGGGCGACTCCGGCGGCAAAAACCGGCGCTCACCGACCGGCGCTTTCGCGTACGGAATTCCTTTCCAAACAAAAACGCCTTCATTCATTTCCCCGCGCAACCGTCCGTACCTTGTTTCAACAACGGTTCGCTCCATCCCCATACCTCCTGAATATTCAAATGATTCAAGAAATATTATAAACCACCACCCCTCCCACGTCCATCGTTTTGCACCCGCATGAGAGGTGCTCATGCCGCTTCGAAAAGAGAGATGCCTCGCCCATGTACAAAAGTAAAGATAGCCGCAGCCGAAGCAGTGAACACCATGAAGGAGATGATTCGAGGCGCGATCACGCCAAAAACATTTTGTTTAAGTCACTCCATGCATGGTATCAAACTCAAGCCCCCAATGTATACGGATTTCCCGGACTGCCGCCAATGCCAGCGCGCCGGTTCACAATGTTGCCCCATGCGTCATACTCGTATTGGACAACGACATTTCCGCTTGCGTCCGTCAATGCCACGACATCTCCATGACCGTTCAAATGATAGTAGTAAGTGGCTCCGCCTTTCGTCATCGTGACCGGGTGGCCCAATGCGTCCCATGTATATTCCGCTGTGATGATGTTGTTGGCGTCTGTTTCAGCCGATAAACTAAGAAATACGTATCATCCCCTAAAAACAGATCCATGATGCCAATCCTAGCATCATGGATGCTCATTAGTTAAAGAAATGGACGATCCATTCCATATCTTCCAACTATAACACATAATAATCACATCGCTTTCGTTACACCATTCTCCTATGATTTGACGTTCTTCCTCCGTCAACTTCTCTAGGCATTAGCTCAATAACCGGCAAACGTAACGAACATTTCCGTGTTTCTTGCCCCCCTTTGTCCACATATTTGCGACAACGTTCTAACACATCGGTAAACAGCTGAATGACATGAAAATAATCCACCACATGTGTCGTCTCTGGGCAAACCCCTTGAATCGCTTTTTTCATCGCTTGGGACCCAATCGCTCACGACACACATGAGTCCATGCACGTCCAATGGCTTCCTGTTCTTTCCTGCTTCACTGGCATACACTTCTCCCGGCATCCATGATCGCCACTCCGTAGTCATGCCCTTTTCGAAAAGCAAACTCATTTTCACGAAAAGCCCTTGGAACGAGGAAAGGCTGTTTGAGAAGCTTCAAGAACGGGTTCTTCCCCAGATCGAACGCCTGGCCAAACGGACCCCAATCAGCCCCTTTTCCTTTCGATGGATGATACGATTTGCCAAAAAACGAAGCCTTCGTCACGGGCAACGCACGTCATTCAAGGATGTGATTGTCATGACTCCCATAAAGATCATCAAATGGTCTGGGGGCATTCGCTCGTTTGGCTGATGGTGCACACCTTCACGCAAGCGTTTCCGTTCGCGTTCCACTTGTATGACAAAAAGGTGGAAACCAGCAAAATGGACCTGGCAATCGAGATGCTTTCCTTGTTCAAAGGGAAACGGGCTCGTCCGATGTATGTGCTTATGGATTCATGGTATCCGTCCAAGGAACTCATCGAAGCCTGCCTGAAACAGGGATTCCATGTCATCGCCATGCTCAAGACGAACCGGATTCTTGATCCGAAAGGCATCGCCATCCAAACCAAGTCGTTGGCCCGCTATATCAAGCCTCAAGCCCCCGCCTCGTCACGGTGGGTCAGGAGCGTTACCGCGTGTATCGCTATGAGGGGTCGATCCATGGCCTCGATGACGCGGTGGTGCTGCTGGCTTAGAAGGCGGATCAGCCGATGACTCCGGACCATCTCCGTGTCTTCTTGAGCACCGATCGGGAGCTTAGCGACGAAGACATCTCGCGTTACGATGCCCAGCGTTGAACGAGCGAATGCGCTTTCCAGCAGGCGAAAGAGCAACTGAAGCTAGATGGATACCGCGTTCGCCATGTTCGGGCGGTGAAACGGTATGGGGCAGTGGTGCTTTAGCCTGCGTGTACAGCATTGCCGAATCCCAACAAACCCTTTCCGCTGGGCTGGAGTTGCTTCGATCGCGGAAAGGCCACAGCATCGTCGAGTTCATTGATAACACTGCGAAGCAAGATATTCCCATTGATGCGATCAAAAAACAGCTCCATGTCGCCTAAGGAGTACCCTGTTTACCTCTTATGACATGGAAATTATTATAATGAAAAATACTCATCTACAGATAAAAAAACTATTTAAAACATTTCTATATTTTGTTAAAATTATATAAAAGATTTTGTTCAATCAATTTTAAAGTAAAAGGTGAAAGTGTAAATGAAGGGTTCATCACCAAAAGTTGTACTTGCACCTGTCATGAAAGTATGTTAGCTGTTTCTAGCCGAACCCGCAATGCAAAACGCTGGATATTTCTGTATCCGTATCCCCGACGTTTCATCAGCTTGATCTTGTTATTTGTTCCCT
>NZ_JAFWFM010000016.1:0-41218 GCF_017515625.1 Geobacillus sp. | reverse complement strand
TATCGTATCATCGCCTCAAGATGAGGGATGAGAGTCCGAAAGCGCTTACGATATGAATTCCTGAAAATGGTTCGCTAACTAGTGATTGACAACACCCGTAGTGAACCGAAAAAATGTTCTCCACAAAGTCTTGACTGACTCCCTTCGCTGGAGCTGGCTGACAATTTCCGCGTTTTTTGCTATAGTAATAATCGGAACATTCCGTTGCGATGAGAGGAGAACTGTCGATGGCTGGACATTCGAAGTGGAAAAATATCCAACGGCGGAAAAATGCTCAAGATGCCAAACGCGGCAAACTGTTCATGAAACTGGCGAAGGAAATTTATGTGGCCGCCAAAAGCGGCGGAGGCGATCCAGCGTCCAATCCGAGCCTGCGCCTTGTCATTGAGAAGGCGAAAGCGGCCAACATGCCAAGCGAAAACATCGAACGGGCGATTAAAAAAGCAACTGGAACCCAAGAACATACCAACTATGAGGAAATTCGCTACGAAGGATATGGACCAGGCGGCGTTGCCGTCATGGTCGTTTGCCTGACCGACAATAAAAACCGCACTGCCGCAAACGTACGCGCCGCTTTTTCGAAAAACGGCGGCAATTTAGGGGAAACGGGTTGCGTCTCCTATTTGTTCGAGCGCAAAGGGCTGCTCGTGATTGACCGCGAACAGCATAACGTTGATGAGGATGAATTGCTGCTGTTGGCCATTGAAGCGGGCGCCGAGGAGATGGAAACAACGGACGAATCGTTCGAAATTTATACAGCGCCCGAATCGTTTGAAACGGTGAAAGACGAGCTGGAACAGCAAGGATTCACGTTTGCCAGCGCGGAAATTACGATGATTCCGCAAACGTATACGACGCTTGAGGGCGACGATTTGAAAAAAATGCTGAAGTTGATCGATACGCTTGAAGATGATGATGACGTCCAAGAAGTGTACCATAATTTGGACGAATCGGTGCTTGAGGAGTAGCGACGTCCGTCGGCGAAGCCGGCGGATTTTTTTGTACATACGTTCGAAGGTCGTGGAACATAATGGAATATGATGATCGAGCGCCGTTGGCTCGAATCCCCACCCCACTTTTTGGATCGGCGGCAGCTTGCTTGGCAAAAAAGCTGATGGATCAAGGAATAAAATGGCGTCCGCTGGTAAAACTAGTGGCGTAAAGGAACCATCATCCGAGAAGAGAGGAACAAACGATGCGAATTCTTTCCCTCATAATGTGGATCGCCGCCATCGTGTTACCGGTTCATTCGGCCTCCGCCGCACCGGTTAAGATGACGATTGTGCTCGAGCGGCAATACTTGGACGGAGAGATGAGCGAAGAGAAAGTCACCGAAACCGTCGATTCGATGACAGAAATATGGAAAAAATATCGCGGTTGGCAACTCGTGACGCTCGATGATCAGACGATCGTGTTTCTCAAAACAATCAACGACATTTCGCCGTTGTTAAAAACAAACGGCTACTTCGGAATTACGGACGATGGCACGTTGTCTATCTTCAACGGCAAACCGGGCCAGTCGAGCGAAATCATCCAGTCGTTTTTCCAAATCGACGTGCAAAAGCTCGAAAGCCGTCAGCAAGAAAAGCTGAAGAAAGGAATTCGCGTCCTCTCGAAAGAACAATACGAACAAGTGATTGAAATGTACCGCCATTTTGCGGTTGTCCAGTAAAGCGGCAACAATCCCGTGGTGCGATGCGCATCACGGGATTTCTTTTTGCTATAATGAAATCATATGATACAATGAAAGGACGAGAAAAGGAGAGGAGCATCCATTGATCGAGTTTATCCGCGGGTACGTCGACTACGTCTGCCCGGAATATATCGTCATTGACCATCATGGCATCGGCTACGAAATTTTTACGCCGAATCCGTTTGCCTTTCGCGAGAGCCGCGAGGCGGTGGTGACGGTGTATACATACGAATATGTGCGCGAAGATGTGCACGCTTTATACGGGTTTTCCACGCGCGAAGAGCGCAACTTGTTCACTAAGCTGCTTCAAGTGTCTGGCATCGGTCCGAAAGGGGGTCTTGCCATTTTGGCGGCCGGGCGTCCGGATGAACTGGCGCGGGCCATCGAGGAAGAAAACGAGGCGTTTTTATGCAAGTTTCCAGGCGTAGGCAAAAAGACGGCTCGGCAAATGATTTTGGATTTAAAAGGGAAGCTCGGAGCGCTTGCGGCGCCGGCGGCTGCACGTTCGGCCGCCCCGCTTTCCGGAGAGCTGGCTGAGGCGGTCGATGCGCTCAAGGCGCTCGGTTACGCCGAGCGGGAAATTGAAAAAATCATTCCGGCGCTCCGCAGTGAAGCGATGTCGACGGAGCAATATGTGAAGCGGGCGTTGGCACTCTTGCTCAAGTAAGGAAAGGAGGAAACCAAGAAGGGAGGGATGGCGATGGATGACCGGATCGTATCCAGCGCTGCCCTAGGCGGCGAGGCGGCATTGGAACCGAGTTTGCGTCCGCAATATTTGCATGAGTATATCGGGCAAGATAAAGTGAAAGAAAACTTGCGGGTGTTCATTGAAGCGGCCAAGCTGCGCGAGGAGACGCTTGACCATGTGCTGCTGTATGGGCCGCCGGGGCTTGGGAAAACGACGCTGGCCGTGATCATCGCCAATGAAATGGGCGTCAAGCTGCGAGCGACATCTGGACCGGCGCTCGAGCGGCCGGGAGATTTGGCGGCGCTTCTCACTTCGCTTGAGCCGGGGGATGTGCTCTTTATTGATGAGATCCACCGGCTGCCGCGGGCGGTGGAAGAGGTGCTCTATCCGGCGATGGAAGATTATTGCTTAGATATCTCGATTGGCAAAGGGCCGGATGCGCGCACGCTTCGCCTCGACTTGCCGCCGTTTACGCTCGTCGGGGCGACGACGAGAGCCGGGGCGCTGTCGGCGCCGCTTCGCGACCGGTTTGGTGTCATCAGCCGGCTCGAATACTATCACGTCGACCAACTCGCCCAAATCATTGAGCGGGCGGCGGCCATCTTGCAAATCGGCATCGAGCGCGAAGCGGCGCTTGAGCTTGCCCGTCGGGCGCGCGGCACGCCGCGCATCGCCAACCGTTTGCTGCGGCGCGTCCGCGATTTTGCGCAAGTGCGCGGGGACGGTGAAATTACCCTGCCGCTCGCTGTCGAGGCGCTCGAGCGGCTGCAGGTCGACCGGCTCGGGCTTGATCACATTGACCATAAGCTGCTTTTAGCGATCATTGAGAAGTTCGCCGGCGGCCCGGTCGGGCTTGAAACGATGGCGGCGGTGATCGGGGAAGAGGCGCAGACGATTGAAGAAGTGTATGAGCCGTATTTGCTGCAAATCGGTTTGCTGCAGCGGACGCCGCGCGGGCGCGTCGTCACGCCGGCTGCGTATGCCCATTTCGAAATGGAGGTTCCGAAGCGGTGAACAGCTTGCCAAAGTTGATCATGACGATCGGCGTTGTGCTCATCATTGTCGGGTTTGTCATGCAGTTTGTCAAACTCGGCCGCTTGCCGGGGGATATCGTCATCCGCAAAGGGAATATGACGTTTTATTTTCCCGTTGTGACATCCATCTTGCTGAGCGTTGTGTTATCGTTGATTTTTTACGTACTCGGACGATTTCGCTGAAGGAAGGAGAACTGCATGAAAGTCGATTTGTTTGATTTTCATTTGCCGGAAGAGTTGATTGCGCAAACGCCGCTTCCAGACCGGGCGGCATCAAGGCTCATGGTGCTCGATAAACGAACGGGCGCCATTCGCCATGAAACGTTTCGAAACATTATTTCGTACTTGAATCCGGGCGATTGCCTCGTGTTAAACGATACGCGCGTCATGCCGGCGCGTCTTTACGGCGAAAAAGAGGAAACGGGCGGGACGGTGGAAGTGCTGCTTTTAAAGCACCTTGACGGCGACCGTTGGGAGACGCTCGTTAAGCCGGGCAAACGGGTCAAGCCGGGGACGAAGCTCACCTTTGGCGGTGGGAAGCTTCAAGCCGTCTGCCTCGATACGCTGGAACACGGCGGGCGAGTGCTTGAGTTTTCGTATGACGGCCTGTTTTATGAAGTATTGGCCGAGCTTGGCGAGATGCCGCTGCCGCCGTACATTAAAGAAAAGCTCGACGACCCGGAGCGGTATCAGACGGTGTACGCCCGTGAAATTGGTTCGGCAGCGGCGCCAACCGCCGGTTTGCATTTCACCGAAGAGCTGCTTGACGCCATTCGCGAAAAAGGGGTGCATATCGTCTTCATCACCCTTCATGTCGGGCTTGGCACGTTTCGGCCAGTGCAAGTGGACGAAGTCGAGAAGCACGATATGCACGCCGAATTTTATCAAATGAGCGAGGAAACGGCTGAGACGTTAAACCGCGTCCGGGAGCAGGGCGGCCGCATCATCGCCGTCGGCACGACGTCGACACGGACGCTCGAGACGGTCGCCGGCAAACATAACGGCCGATTTGTTGCAGAAAGTGGCTGGACCGACATTTTCATCTATCCGGGCTATGAGTTCAAAGGGATTGATGGGCTGGTGACGAACTTCCACCTGCCGAAATCGACGCTCATCATGCTCGTGAGTGCGCTCGCCGGGCGCGAAAATATTTTGCACGCGTATCAAGTAGCGGTCAAAGAGCGATACCGCTTTTTCAGCTTCGGTGATGCGATGCTCATCATTTGAGAAAGGAGAAGAGCACGTTGATGACACCGATTCGCTTTGAACTGATCAAAACGTGCCGGCAGACGGGCGCGCGCCTTGGCATCCTCCATACGCCGCACGGCTCGTTTGAAACGCCGATGTTTATGCCGGTTGGGACGCTCGCCACGGTCAAGACGCTGTCGCCGGAAGAGCTGAAGACAATGGGGGCCGGCGTCATTTTAAGCAACACCTATCATCTTTGGCTGCGCCCGGGGCATGACATTGTCGCGGAAGCGGGCGGATTGCATGCGTTTATGAATTGGGATCGCGGCATTTTGACGGATTCCGGCGGCTTCCAAGTGTTCAGCCTCAGTGAATTCCGCCGCATCGAGGAAGAAGGCGTCTATTTCCGCAACCATTTAAACGGCGATAAGCTGTTTTTATCGCCGGAAAAAGCAGTCGAGATTCAAAATGCGCTTGGCGCCGACATCATCATGGCGTTTGATGAGTGCCCGCCGTATCCAGCGACATATGAATACATGAAACAGTCCATCGAGCGGACGAGCCGTTGGGCGGAGCGCTGCTTGAAGGCGCACCGCCGCCCGAATGAGCAAGGGCTGTTTGGCATCGTCCAAGGCGGTGAATATGAAGATTTGCGCCGGCAAAGCGCCCGCGATTTAGTGTCGCTCGATTTCCCGGGCTATGCGGTCGGCGGGTTGTCGGTCGGCGAGCCGAAGGAGGTCATGAATCGGGTGCTTGAGTTTACGACGCCGCTTCTGCCGGCGGACAAGCCCCGCTATTTAATGGGCGTCGGTTCGCCGGATTCGCTCATCGACGGGGCGATCCGCGGCATCGACATGTTCGACTGCGTATTGCCGACGCGCATCGGCCGCAACGGCACCGTGATGACGAGCGAAGGACGGGTGGTGATCAAAAATGCCCAGTACGCTCGCGACTTCTCGCCGCTCGATCCGAACTGCGACTGCTACACGTGCCGGAACTATACGCGTGCGTACATCCGCCATCTCATCAAATGTGATGAAACATTTGGCATCCGCCTCACGTCTTATCATAACGTCTATTTTTTGATAAAATTGATGGAGCAGGTGAGACAAGCGATCCGCGAAGATCGACTCGCCGATTTCCGTGAGGAATTTTTCGAACGCTACGGCTTCAACAAGCCGAATGCAAAAAACTTTTGACGACCGGAAAGGAGGGGGATTGCATGAACGCAGTGATCGCCAATTTGTTGCCGATTGTGCTGTTTTTTGTGTTTTTCTACTTTTTGCTCATTCGCCCGCAACAAAAACGGCAACGCGCCATCCAGCAAATGCAGGCGAATTTGAAAAAAGGCGATAAAATCATCACGATCGGTGGATTGCACGGCATCATCGACTCGGTCGATGAGGACAAAATCATCGTTCGCGCCGGCGACGGCACGCGACTGACGTTCGACCGCTCCGCGGTGAGAGAAGTGGTGGCGGAAAGTAAGGCGTAGCGAAAGCGCGGCCATCGGCATCTAAGCTTGAGCGCCGATTTGAACGGCGGTGTGAAAAGCGCGAGCGAGACGCAATCTCGTTTCTTACCATCGCGCTCTCCATCACAAAAGGTGTCCCGTTTGCCTTGAGGACACCTTTTGCTTTTGCGATGGTTTGTCGTTTTTACGTCCGTTCATAGCGCGACGATGACAAATTGACTCCGACGATGCCACCTAAGGAAGCAGCGGCGAAAAAGGCAAGGTGGTACAGCCATTGTTCGACGGTAAACGATTTTTCCATGCCAAGAAATTGAAACAAAAAGATGATCGCCGTAAATAAGAGGCCGGTCAGCCCGCCGGCGAGCCATCCTTTTTCTTGGCTTTTTCCGCCGGCGACAACGCCGCCGATAAACAGCGAGACAACCGAGGCGGCAAACACGATCCAGGTGAGCGACGATTCGTGAATGTCCGTCCATTTGAGCAACAACGAAAAAATGAAGCTGACGAGCGCCGCCAACACAAAAACTGTGGCGATTCCATACACCAGTGCGCTGCCAAGCCGTGACACCGCAATCCCTCCTTGGCCCAAACGCTTTTTACCACAATATATTCACCGCCGGACAGGTTTAGACGTTTATTTTCGCTTGTTTTTTCCGGCCAGCCAGTGCAGCCCCGGAAGGTAGACGAGCTCTTCGCGCCGGATGAGCCGGAACAGAATGAGGCAGGCGGCATATAGGGCGGCTGTCGCGGCCATGGCAAGCAGCGTCCAAAGCGGTGCGGGCACCGCCAAAAGCGGATGGCGGGAGAGCGCATAGCCGATTGCGCCCGCAGCGATGATGGCGCCAAGCGCTTTGATGTACTCGCGTGCATCGATGGAAAAAGACACCATCTTGACGACCGTGGCAAAGTGAAGCAACGTCACAAGAACGGTGCTGACTGCAGTCGCCAGCGCCGCGCCCATAATGCCCAAACTTGGACGGGAAGCAAGGACGAAGATGCACACGAGCTTCACCACTGCTCCGATCAAGCTGTTCGTCATGGCGGCTTTCGCCAAGTCCAGTCCTTGCAAGACCGCCTGCAGCGGGCCTTGGAAATAATACAATAAGAAAAACGGCGCCATCACTTGAATAAAGATCGCGGCTTCACTTGTGCCGTACATCCAGCGCATGAGCGGATCGGCGAACAAGTAAAGAATGACGGTGGAAAGGCCGCCGGTGATAAGCGACAAGCGCATCGCCTGGGTGATCCGGTATTCGACCAAAAGCAGCTTGCGTTGCGCCATGGCTTCGCTGATGGCCGGCACCAGGGTGGTCGAAAGCGCGTACGTAATAAACGACGGCAACGTCAACAACGGCAGCGCGTAGCCGACAAGCTGTCCGTATTGCCTTGTGGCAGTGGAGGCGGCGATGCCGGCCAATGCCAAGCTGTTGGCGACGACGATTGGCTCAAAAAACCAAGAAAGCGAGCCGATCAAACGGCCGCCGGTCGTTGGCAAGGCAATGCGCATGAGGCGGACGAACGTCTCTTTGCCGGCTTGGACGTAGTGAAAAAACTTTGTCCGCAGGCGAATCGATTTTTTAACCTTAAATAAAAACAGTAAATACAATAATGCTGCCAGCTCGCCGAGAACGGAAGACGCCATGGCGCCGGCGGCGGCATACTCGACGCCGTACGGCAAAAGCGGCTGTGTGCATAAGGCGATCAAGCTGATGCGGACGATTTGTTCCAGCAAGAGCGAGTAGGCGTACGGTTTCATTTGCTGGCGTCCTTGAAAGTAGCCGCGCAGCACCGAAGAGATGGCGACGATCGGCACAATTGGAGCGATGGCAAGAAGCGGATAGTACGTACGCGGGTCGGTGAACATCGTCCGGGAGAGCCATGGCGCAACAGCGATCAACGCCGGCAGAAGCACGATGCTTAGCGCGCCGGTGGTGGCCAGCGACACGACGAGAATTTGTTTCACCCGTTGCCGGTCGCCGGCCGCCTCTGCTTCGGCGACGAGTTTGGAAATGGCGACCGGAAGCCCGATCTGCGTCGCGGTAATCGCTAAAACGAGCGTCGGCACGGCCATCATGTACAGCCCGACTCCTTCATCGCCGATCATGCGGGCGACGACAATTCGGTTGATGAAGCCGAGAATTTTCGTAATAAAGCCAGCGACGATTAAAATGACCGTACCTTGTAAAAATTTAGACATTTTCTCCCCCTGCCTTCTCAAATGCCTCCATCTTTTATACAATATATGCAAGGCCCATGGCCAAGCATGACAAGATTGGCAGGCGGCAATGGATACAAGGGGGTATGGGGGATGGATGAAAACCGGAAGCTGCGCGAACAGCTCATGCCGGCGCTCGAGTCGAAGTGCGATGAGTTTCGTCTTCTCGGCTATACGCAAGTGACGATGGACGGGCTGTGGGAATGTTTATGTTCCCGAAAGTGGAAGCATCGGCCGGCGGAAAAAAAACTGCATGAGTTGGTCAGCGACATTTTCTCTCTTTCGCCGAGCGAGTATATGATATTTTTGACGATGCGTTCGTATAAGCAGCAGGCGGCCGGCGATGATGAGTTGGAGCGGGTTTTAAAGGAGTTGTTATAGTGGAAAATTGACACTTGCCGGCTGCTGTTTCATAATGGAAGGCGAGGCCAATGTTTTGCTTGGCGCGACACCGGACGGCTCTGAAGCAAGTTGAAGGAGGATCTTAAGGAGAATGGTAAAACGAAACCGCATCGTCGCCTTTTTTCTGCTCCTGCTTTTGTTCGCCGGAGTGATGGGGCCGACGATTCAAGGAATTGTACATAACATCAAACTGGGCCTTGACTTGCAAGGCGGTTTTGAAGTGCTGTATGAAGTGAAGCCGGCCAAAAAAGGCGATAAGATTGACCAAGAGACGCTGCAAAGCACCGTCAGTGCGCTGAATAAACGGATCAACGTCCTTGGCGTCAGCGAGCCGCGCGTTGACATCGAGGGAGGAAACCGCATCCGCGTCCAGCTCGCCGGGGTGAAAGATCAAAATGAGGCGCGCGAAATTTTGTCCACGCAGGCGAAATTGACGTTCCGCGATGTCAATGACAACGTGCTTATGGATGGAAGCGACCTCGTCCAAGGCGGAGCGAAGCTGTCGTTTGATGAAAACGGCCGGCCGAGCGTCGCTCTGAAATTGAAAGACGCCGACAAGTTCCGCCAGGTGACGGAAAAAGTATATAAAATGGGGCCGCCAAACAACATTTTAGTCATTTGGCTCGATTTTAAAGAAGGGGTGGACTCCTACCGGAAAGAAGCGGGCAAAACGGATCCGAAATTTATTTCCGCCGCTTCAGTCAACCAAGTGTTCAATCAGACGGATGTGTCGATCGTCGGCAATTTTACGGTCAAAGAAGCGCAACAGCTGGCCGATTTGCTCAATGCCGGCGCGCTGCCGGTCGAGCTGCATGAAATTTACTCCACGTCCGTCGGCGCTCAGTTTGGGAAAAACGCCCTGCAAAAAACGGTGTTGGCCGGCATCATCGGTGTGGCGGCGATCTTCTTGTTCATGATTTGGTTTTACCGGCTTCCCGGGATCATCGCCGTCATTACGCTGTCGGTATACATTTATTTGATTTTGCTTTTGTTTGATTGGATGAACGTCGTGATGACGCTGCCGGGCATTGCCGCCCTGATTTTAGGGGTTGGGATGGCGGTCGATGCCAACATTATTACGTACGAACGGATCAAAGAGGAGCTGAAGCTCGGCAAGTCGATGCTGTCGGCGTTCCGTGCTGGCAACCGCGGGTCGTTTGCGACGATTTTTGACGCCAACCTTACGACGATCATCGCCGGCGCTGTTCTTTTTATTTACGGGACAAGCTCGGTGAAAGGGTTTGCGACGACGCTCATCATCAGCATCGTCGTCAGCTTTCTCACCGCTGTTTATGGCACGCGGCTGTTGCTCGGACTGCTTGTGTCAAGCCGCTGGCTCGATAAAAAGCCGGAGTGGTTTGGCGTCAAAAAGTCGCAAATCTTAAACATTGCCGAAACGACCGAGGAAACGGAAGTGCCGACGAAGTTTGACCGCTGGGATTTTGTCAAACATAGCAAAAAGTTTTTCATTTTCTCTGGCGCATTGGCGATCGCCGGCGTCATCTCGTTGTTTGCCCTGGGGCTGAATCTTGGCATTGACTTCACGAGCGGAACGCGCGTTGAGGTGAAGAGCAGCCAGCCGATCGATGCGAAAGAGTTGAGCGACTATTTCGAGCGGCTCGGCTACAAGCCGGAGGATGTCGTCCTGTCCGGCACGGATGGGAAAACAGGCGTCGTCCGCTTGATTGGCGTGCTCGATAAGCAAGAAATTGCCAAGCTGAAAAATGAATTGAAGCAAGCGTATGGCAACGAACCAAACATCAGCACCGTCTCTCCGGTCGTCGGCAAGCAGCTGGCCCGCAATGCGCTCATTGCTGTGCTGATTTCCTCGATCGGCATCATTCTTTACGTGACGATCCGTTTTGAGTGGCGGATGGCGTTGGCGGCGATCGTTGCCCTGTTGCATGACGCCTTTTTCATTGTCACTGTGTTCAGCTTGACGCGTCTTGAAGTCGATTTGACATTCATCGCCGCGGTGCTGACGATCATCGGGTACTCGATCAACGATACGATCGTCACGTTTGACCGCATCCGGGATTTGATGAAAAAGCGGAAAGTGAAAACGGTTGACGACTTGAAGTATATCGTCAACCGGGCGTTGCAGCAAACATTTACGCGCTCGGTCAATACCGTATTGACCGTCTTGTTTACGGTCATCGCGTTGCTCATCTTTGGCAGCGAAGCGATCCGCAATTTCAACCTCGCCTTGCTCGTTGGACTTGTGTGCGGCGTCTATTCGTCGCTTTGCATCGCGTCTCAGCTTTGGGTCGTTTGGAAAGGACAGGAGCTCAAAAAAGGGAAAGGAGCCAAAAAAGCGGCGGCCGAGGCCGAACCGCAGGTGTAACAGCGCGCCGGAAAAGTGA
This sequence comes from Geobacillus sp., assembly GCF_017515625.1. Lineage (NCBI taxonomy): Bacteria > Bacillati > Bacillota > Bacilli > Caryophanales > Anoxybacillaceae > Geobacillus > Geobacillus sp. The sequence goes on along the minus strand of NZ_JAFWFM010000016.1, from coordinate 30,161 downwards.
ATGTGCTTTTCCGGCGCCTTTTTTGTTCGGTGCAATGCTCGGGGCGGAAAATGGATATACTAACCATCAGATGCAACATAGGCAGCGTGTGAGGCTGCTGAATGCAAAGGTGGGGGAGATGGCCATGGAACACGAACAGCGATTCAAGCAGGCGAAAACAGCAGCGGTCGTCGGCATCGCCGGCAACATGGCGCTTGCTGCTGTCAAGGCGGCGGTCGGTGTGTGGAGCCAAAGCCAAGCGTTGATCGCTGATGCCGCCCATTCAGCGTCCGATGTTGCCGGCTCGTTCGCCGTTTGGGTTGGACTGCGGGCCGCTGCGCGCCCGCCGGATGAGGATCATCCGTACGGGCATGGGAAAGCGGAATCAATCGCCGCCATTATTGTGGCGGTTCTTCTATTTCTCGTTGGGATCGAGATCGGGCGCTCGGCGTTTCTGTCATTTTTCGCCCCACTGTCGCCGCCCGGGGCGGCCGCCATTTACATCTTGTTGTTGTCGATTGCTGTCAAAGAAGCGATGTTTCACTATAAATACCGGCTCGGGAAAAAGCTAAACAGCGATGCGCTGATCATCAACGCCTATGAGCACCGATCGGATGTGTTTTCGTCGTTTGCTGCGCTCATCGGCGTCGGCGCCGCCATTGTCGGTGGAAAATGGGAGATTGACTGGCTTGTATATGCCGACCCGCTCGCCGGATTGTTCGTCTCGCTGCTTGTTCTGAAAATGGCATGGGACCTTGGCCGACAGTCGGTCCATACGGCGATCGACCATGTGCTTCACAAGGAAGAGGCTGGCTATTTGCGCGAGGCGGTCTTGTCCATTCCCGATGTGCGGCAAATCAATGAGCTGCATGCACGCGAGCACGGCCATTACGTCATCGTCGATTTGAAAATCGCCGTCGATCCGCGCTTGACGGTCGAAGAGGGGCACCGGATCGGAAAGAAAGTGAAAGAAAAACTACTGACGCTGCCGCGCGTCCGCAATGTCATGGTTCACATCAACCCGTACAACCCGGAAAAAAAACCGTAATGTCGTTGCCTGCCCTTTTCTCCTTTTTGTATAATAAGGAGAGTTGAGGTGGGAGACATGTTGAAAGCGAAAACGCGTTGGGAGGTGGAGCGCCTCGATGAGCAGACGGTGAGGCGGCTGGCTGAGGAAGCCGGCGTCACGCCCTTATTGGCGAGGCTTCTCGTCCGCCGCGGGGTGCGGACGGCCTCGGAGGCGGCGTCGTTTCTCAATCCGCTTGAGCAATCGTTTCATGATCCGTTTTTGCTTGACGGGATGGAGCGCGCGATTCAGCGTCTAAAGCGGGCGATCGACGCGGGTGAACGCGTGTTGGTATACGGCGATTACGATGCCGATGGCGATTGCAGCACGTCGGTGATGGTGAGTGCTCTCAAGGAGGCGGGGGCGTCGGTCGAGTTCTACATTCCGAACCGATTTACGGAAGGATACGGGCCGAACATGGCGGCGTTTCGCTCCGCAAAAGAGCGCGGCGTTTCCGTCATTGTGACCGTCGACAATGGGATTGCGGCGGTCAAGGAAATTGCGGCCGCCAACGAGTGGGGGATGGATGTCATCGTAACGGATCACCACGAGCCAGGTCCGGTGTTGCCGGAGGCGCATGCGATCATCCATCCGAAGCAGCCGGGAAGTACATATCCGTTTCGCGATTTAGCCGGCGTCGGCGTTGCGTTTAAGGTAGCCCATGCCTTGCTTGGGCGGGTGCCGCGCCATTTGCTTGATTTGGTCGCGATCGGCACGATCGCTGATTTGGTTCCGCTTGTTGGGGAAAACCGCCTCTTTGTTGCACACGGGCTTGAAGCGTTGCGAGCGACGGAGCGCATCGGGCTGCGCGCTCTTTTTCGGCAATGCCGCATTGATGCGGCGGCCATCAACGAACAGACGGTCGGATTTGTCATCGCTCCGCGCTTGAACGCGGCGGGGCGCCTCGGCGGCGCCGATCCGGCAGTGGCGCTCTTAATGACGGACGATGAGAACGAAGCGGTGCAGCTGGCGGCGGAGATGGACGAGTTAAACCGCGAACGTCAGCAGCTTGTGGCACAAATCGCTGAAGAAGCGGCGGACATGGTGCGCCGCCAATTTCCTCCTGAGGAACATCGCGTCTTGGTTGTGGCAGGCGAAGGATGGAATGCCGGAGTGGTGGGCATTGTCGCTTCTAAGCTTGTTGAGCAGTTTTACCGCCCGGCGGTCGTGCTTTCAATCGACCGGGAAAAAGGGATCGCCAAAGGGTCAGCCCGTAGCATTCATGGGTTTGACTTATTCGCCAGCCTGTCGCAATGCCGCGACCTGTTGCCGCACTTTGGCGGCCACCCGATGGCGGCGGGGATGACATTGGCGCTTGATGATGTCGAAGAATTGCGGCAACGGCTGAACGCCATCGCCGCGGAAACGCTGTCCGATGACGACTTGACGCCGCTGACGTTTATTGACGCCTCTTGTTCGGTCGCTGAGCTGACGCTCGACGCCGCCCGCGGGCTCGAACGGCTCGCTCCGTTTGGCGTCGGCAATCCGCGGCCGCTTGTTCTCATTGAAGGGGCGTCCGTTGAAACGATGCGGCGCGTCGGAGCGAACGGCGCCCATATGAAGGCGGTGTTTGCGCAGGAGGGCGCCTCAGTCGACGCCATTGGTTTTGGCCTCGGACCGCTGTGTGAGGAAATCGCCCCGGGGGCGCGCGTTTCGGCAGTCGGGGAGCTTTCCGTGAATGAATGGAACGGGCTGGCGAAGGCGCAGCTGTCGCTGTGTGATCTGGCGGTCAGCCACTGCCAGCTGTTTGACATCCGCGGCTGCCGCGACGTCCGTCCCTTTCTTGAGCGGTTGCCAAAAGAAAAGCGGCTGCTTGTCATGTTTCGCCAAGGAACGGGCGCGCGCCCTGATTTAGCCTCGTTTCGCGGGGAACTTCGCTGCGTGCTGACGGACGAAGAGGCGGGTGCGCTGGAGATTAGCGGCCGTTACGTTGTGCTGCTTGATTTGCCGCCGACGCTCGGGCGGCTTGCCGCCTTGCTTGGGGGCAAGGAGCCGGCGCGCATTTATGCGCTGTTCGCCCAGCCGGAAGCCCGATTTTTCCGTACGTTCCCGACGCGCGATCATTTTAAATGGTTTTATGCGCTGTTGCACAAATACCGTTCGTTCCCGCTTGCCGAGCGGGGCGGGCAATTGGCGCGCGCCCGCGGTTGGACGGAAGAGACGGTTCATTTTATGGCGAAAGTGTTTTTGGAGTTGGAGTTTATTACGGAGCAAAACGGCGTCATTTCGCTCGTCCGTGCGCCGGCGAAGCGCGATTTGCACGAATCGCCGACGTACCGCCGCTGGCGGGACGAGCTTGAGGTGGAGCAACAGTTATTATATTCTACTTATGAGCAGCTTAACCGCTGTTTGGCGGAAATGACACGTTCGCAAACGCACGAGGAGGCAAACGTATCATGGACTTAAAACAATACATTACGATTGTGCCCGATTTCCCGAAGCCGGGCATCATGTTTAAAGATATTACAACGCTGATGGACAACGGTCTGGCGTACAAATACGCGATCGACCAAATTGTTCAATATGCGCGCGAAAAACAAATCGATATCGTCGTTGGTCCGGAAGCGCGCGGCTTTATCATCGGATGCCCGGTCGCCTATGCGCTTGGCGTCGGGTTTGCGCCGGTGCGCAAGGAAGGGAAGCTGCCGCGCGAAGTCGTCCGTGTGGAGTATGGCCTGGAATATGGAACAGATGTCTTGACGATGCATAAAGATGCCATTAAGCCAGGGCAGCGTGTGTTGATCACCGACGATTTGCTCGCGACGGGTGGGACGATGCGGGCGACGATCGATTTGGTGGAACAGCTCGGCGGAGTGGTGGCCGGATTGGCGTTTTTGATTGAGCTCACCGAGCTTGGCGGCCGCAAAAAATTGGAAGGCTACGACATTTTGACGCTGATGCAGTTTTAAACAGTCGACATTGTTCGCATCTTCGGATACAATAAAGAAAAAAGGGGCACTCACACATGAGTGCTCTTTCTTATTAACCGTATGAACGCAACGGACCTCTGTGCTTTGCAGCTTCAATTTTAATCGATTAAAAAGGTGATTCAACCCTATGGCCAATGAACAAGTGCTGACAGCGGAGCAAGTGTTTGAACGAGCGAGCTGTTATTTGTCGGAACAAGACGTCGCCTTTTTGAAAAAGGCGTATGAGTTTGCCAAGCACGCCCATCGCGACCAATTTCGGAAATCGGGCGAACCATACATCATCCATCCGATTCAAGTCGCGGGCATTTTGGTGGACTTAAAGATGGACGCGACAACGATCGCCGCCGGGTTTTTGCATGATGTCATCGAAGACACTGAGGCGACAAAAGAAGACCTCGAGCGCGAGTTCGGCGCGGAAGTGGCGATGCTTGTCGACGGGGTGACGAAGCTTGGGAAAATTAAATATAAATCGCAGGAAGAACAGCAGGCGGAAAACCACCGGAAAATGTTTTTGGCCATGGCGCAAGATATCCGGGTCATTTTGATCAAGCTCGCCGACCGGCTGCACAATATGCGGACATTGAAACATTTGCCGGCCGAAAAACAGCGGCGCATTGCCAATGAGACGCTCGAAATTTTCGCTCCGCTCGCGCATCGGCTCGGCATTTCGAAAATCAAATGGGAGCTTGAGGATACGGCGCTTCGCTATTTAAACCCGCAGCAATATTACCGCATCGTCAATTTAATGAAGAAAAAGCGGGCTGAGCGCGAGCAATATTTGGAGGAAGTCATTCAAGAAGTGCGCGAACGGCTCAACGAAGTGCATATTCCTTGCGAAATTTCCGGGCGTCCGAAACATATTTACAGCATTTACCGAAAAATGGTGATGCAAAACAAACAGTTTAATGAAATTTACGATTTGCTTGCCGTCCGCATCATTGTCAACAGCATTAAAGACTGCTATGCTGTGCTCGGCATTATTCATACATGCTGGAAGCCGATGCCAGGGCGCTTCAAAGACTACATCGCCATGCCGAAGCCGAACATGTACCAGTCGCTCCACACGACGGTGATCGGCCCCAAGGGCGAGCCGCTTGAGGTGCAAATCCGCACATTCGAAATGCATCAAATCGCCGAGTTCGGAATTGCCGCCCATTGGGCGTACAAAGAAGGAAAGACGATCAAACCTAATTCATTTGAAGAAAAGCTGTCTTGGTTTCGGGAAATTTTGGAGTGGCAAAACGACGCGAGCAATGCCGAAGAGTTCATGGAATCGCTCAAGATGGACTTGTTTTCCGATATGGTGTTCGTTTTCACGCCAAAGGGCGACGTCATCGAGCTGCCAGCCGGGTCGGTGCCGATCGATTTCGCCTATCGCATCCATTCGGAAATCGGCAATAAAACGATCGGCGCCAAAGTGAACGGCAAAATGGTGCCGCTTGACTATAAGCTTCAGACGGGCGACATCGTGGAAATTTTGACGTCGAAACATTCGTACGGTCCAAGCCAGGACTGGCTGAAGCTCGCCAAGACGTCGCAGGCGCGCAACAAAATCCGCCAGTTTTTCAAAAAACAACGGCGTGAAGAAAATATCGAAAAAGGAAAAGAAATGGTCGAAAAAGAAGTGCGCAGCCTCGGTTTTGAACCGAAAGAAGTGATGACGGCGGACAACGTCAAGCGCGTTGCGGAAAAATTTAATTTTTCGAATGAAGACGATATGTATGCGGCAGTCGGCTATCATGGCATCACAGCGGCGCAAATCGCCCATCGGTTGACGGAAAAATGGCGGAAGCAGCGCGATCTCGAGGAACAGCAGCGCAAACTGGCCGAAGCGGTCTTCGAAGCCAAGCTGCCGGCTGGAAAAAAACGCGACTGCGGCATCCGCGTCCAAGGAATGGACAACTTGCTCATCCGTCTGTCGCGCTGCTGCAACCCGGTGCCGGGGGATGAAATCATCGGCTTTATTACCCGCGGCCGCGGCATTTCCGTCCACCGCGCCGATTGCCCGAACGTCAAGACCGAAGAAGCGGCCGATCGGTTGATTGCCGTAGAATGGGAAAGCGGGGCAAACGGAAAGTGCGAATATAACGTGGACATTGAGATCACCGGATTTGACCGCCGCGGTTTGCTGAATGAGGTGCTGCAGGCGGTCAATGAAACGCGAACAGACATTTCCGCCGTCTCGGGACGCTCCGATTATCGCCATAAAATCGCGACGATCCATATGACGATCGCCATTCATAATTTGAGCCACTTGCAAAAAGTGGTCGATCGAATCAAGCAAATTCCCGACATTTATTCCGTCCAGCGTTTGATGAACAACTAAGGGCGGCGAAAGGAGGAAGGCGAGTGAGAGCGGTCATCCAGCGGGCGAAAGAGGCCAAAGTCACCGTCGATGGCGAGACGGTCGGAGCGATCGATGCCGGGCTTGTCGTCCTTCTTGGCGTTACACACGAGGACACGGAGGACGATGCTGCCTATTTGGCTGAGAAAATCGCTCATTTGCGCATTTTTGAAGATGAAGACGGAAAAATGAACCGCTCCTTGCTTGACGTCGGCGGGGCGGTGCTGTCGGTGTCGCAGTTCACCCTTTACGGCGACTGCCGAAAAGGCCGGCGCCCGAACTTTATGGCGGCGGCAAAGCCCGACCATGCCTTGCCGCTGTATGAAGCGTTCAACGCCGCTTTGCGCGAAAGAGGCGTTCATGTAGAAACCGGCGTATTCGGTGCGATGATGGACGTATCGCTCACAAACGACGGGCCGGTCACCTTGATCATCGACAGCAGCGAGAAACCGGGAAACCGATGAAGTTTCCCGGTTTCTTTTTTATTTTCGGCGAAAAATGGGAAAGATGAAAACAAGTGTGGCAATAAGAAAGGAGGAGTGCGATGCGGCAAACCAAAAGAGGCGAGCAGGCGCATCGGGCGGACGATGTGTTGTCCGCCGACTTTCACGAATGGGTGCGGCTCGAGGCTCAATATAGAGCGTTTGAGTTGGCATCCGAATTCGGTGTGGCGCCGAAAGACGTACAAATGTTGAAAAAACAGCAGCCTCGTCCGTAAGCATGGCGAGTTGGAAGGAGCGCACGCGGCGTGTGGATGTTTCGTGGGCCGAGGCGGTGTGGCCGTTCAGACGAAACAGCTGCGAATGAGCGCTGCGCATCCGCTCAACACTGATCCGGATCGGTAGAGGAAAAAATCCATTGCATATGTATTGACAAACACATGCCCCTATATGATAATAAGTATTGGTTTAAAATTATTATAAAATAGTCACAGGAGGTAGATGAAGAATGTCACTCGTAGGGAAAAAAGTGCAACCATTCCGTGCCCAAGCGTATCACAACGGCGAATTCATCGAAGTGACAGAGCAAGACTTCATGGGAAAATGGAGCATCGTCTGCTTCTATCCGGCGGACTTTACGTTCGTCTGCCCGACGGAGCTCGAAGACTTGCAAGACCACTACGCGACGTTCAAAGAACTTGGCGTGGAAGTGTACTCGGTTTCGACCGACACCCACTTTACTCATAAAGCATGGCACGATACATCGCCAGCTATCGGCAAAATCGAATACGTGATGATCGGCGACCCGTCGCATCAACTGTCGCGCATGTTTGATGTGCTCGATGAAGAACAAGGATTGGCGCAACGCGGCACGTTCATCATTGACCCAGACGGCGTCATTCAAGCGGTGGAAATCAATGCGGACGGCATCGGCCGCAACGCCAGCACGCTGATTGATAAAATTAAAGCGGCCCAATACGTGCGCAACCATCCAGGTGAAGTCTGCCCGGCGAAATGGAAAGAAGGAGCGGAAACGCTGAAGCCGAGCCTTGACCTTGTCGGCAAAATTTAAGGGGGCTTAGGAGATGCTGTTGGATGCTGACATCAAGGCGCAACTAGCTCAGTATTTGCAATTGCTTGAAAATGATATTGTCTTGACGGTAAGCGCGGGAGACGACAACGTTTCCCGCGATATGCTTGCTTTAATCGATGAATTAACGGCGATGTCGCCGAAAATCAAAGTGGAAAAAGCGAAGCTGGAACGAACGCCAAGCTTCAGCGTCAACCGGGTCGGCGAAAACACCGGCATCACCTTCGCCGGCGTGCCGCTCGGCCATGAATTTACGTCCCTCGTTTTGGCGCTGCTTCAAGTGAGCGGGCGGCCGCCGAAAGTCAGCCAAGACGTCGTGGACCGCATTCAACAAATCAGAGGCAAACATCATTTTGAAACGTACGTCAGCCTGACCTGCCACAACTGCCCGGACGTCGTGCAAGCGCTCAACATTATGAGCGTGTTGAACCCAGATATTTCGCATACGATGATCGACGGGGCGGCGTTTAAAGAAGAAGCGGAGCAAAAAGGGATTATGGCCGTACCGACGGTGTTTTTAAACGGCAAACTGTTCGCGAGCGGCCGCATGTCGCTTGAAGATATCCTCGCCAAATTAGGGAGTGCTCCGGACGCTTCTTCCTTCGCCAACAAAGAGCCGTTTGATGTGCTGGTGATCGGCGGCGGCCCTGCAGGTGCGACAGCAGCCATTTACGCAGCGCGCAAAGGCATTCGCACTGGCATTGTCGCGGAGCGCTTCGGCGGACAAATTTTAGATACGCTCGGCATTGAAAACTTTATCAGCGTCAAATATACGGAAGGACCGAAGCTTGCGGCCAGCATTGAAGAACATGTAAAGCAATACAACGTCGACATCATGAGCTCGCAGCGGGCAAAACGGCTCGAGAAAAAAGACTTGATTGAAGTCGAGCTGGAAAACGGCGCTGTGTTGAAAAGCAAAACCGTTGTCATCGCAACGGGCGCCCGTTGGCGCAACCTTGGCGTGCCGGGCGAGGAAGAGTTCAAAAACAAAGGGGTCGCCTATTGCCCGCACTGCGACGGCCCGCTGTTCGAAGGGAAGCACGTGGCGGTCATCGGCGGCGGGAACTCTGGAGTCGAAGCGGCGATTGACCTCGCTGGCATCGCCAGCCATGTGACGCTGCTGGAGTTCGCCCCTGAACTCAAGGCGGATGCTGTGCTGCAAAACCGGTTGTACAGCCTGCCGAACGTAACGGTGATAAAAAACGCGCAAACGACGGAAATCACCGGCACGGACAAAGTCAACGGCTTGACGTACATTGACCGGGAAACAGGAGAAGAACATCATATCGAATTGCAAGGCGTGTTCGTGCAAATCGGCCTTGTTCCGAACACCGAATGGTTGGGAGAAACGGTGGAACGGAATCGCTTCGGTGAAATTATCGTCGATAAACGCGGCGCGACGAACATTGAAGGCGTCTTTGCCGCGGGCGACTGCACGGACAGCGCCTATAAGCAAATCATTATCTCGATGGGCTCGGGTGCAACCGCGGCGTTAAGCGCGTTTGATTACTTGATTCGCCATTAAAGAGAGCCGAAGGTGGACCGCCTCTTCGATCCCATGGAGGGGCGGTTCAATGAATCGGCTCTCTTTTTTTACAACAAGGAGAAAAATGCGATGAGACATCAAGGTTTTTCTCTTTGCGAACAACCATGGATCACAGCTGCTAGGACAACTTGACAAACGGGCGAGATTGTCCGTAATATAAAATTACATCTTTCTCATACGGAACAACCGATGATGGAGAAAAGTAGTTAAGGTCCACATGGCCAGAGAGGAAGCGCCCAAGGCTGCGAGCGCTTCTCCATGATGGCTTAACGAAAGACACTCCGTAGGTTTCCCTTTGAACGCGCTTTGCGCCAGTAAAGGGGAACGTGTGCCATGCGTTAATGGCGACAAGCGGAAGCCGGATCGGCTTCAATTAGGGTGGCACCGCGGGAATGACGCTCTCGTCCCTATGATCATGGGGACAAGGGCGTTTTATTTTGGGCAAAGGAGGATGAGCATGGCTTTTCAAATTCCAAGAGGGACACAAGATGTGCTGCCGGGTGACTCGGAAAAATGGCAATATGTCGAGCACATTGCCCGCAGCCTCTGCAGCCGGTATGGGTATCAGGAAATCCGGACGCCGATTTTTGAACATACGGAGCTTTTTTTGCGCGGCGTGGGGGATACAACGGACATTGTGCAAAAAGAAATGTACACGTTCGAAGACAAAGGGGGGCGCGCGCTGACGCTCCGCCCGGAAGGAACGGCGCCGGTTGTCAGAGCGTTTGTCGAGCATAAGCTGTACGGCAGTCCGAACCAGCCGCTGAAATTGTATTACAGCGGGCCGATGTTTCGCTACGAGCGTCCGGAAGCGGGACGGTTCCGCCAGTTCGTCCAGTTCGGCGTCGAGGCGCTCGGCAGCAGCGATCCGGCGATTGACGCCGAGGTGATGGCGCTAGCGATGCATATTTACGAAGCGCTTGGCTTAAAACGGATCCGGCTTGTCATGAACAGCTTGGGCGACCTTGACAGCCGCCGGGCGCACCGAGAGGCGCTTGTTCGCCATTTTTCAAACCGCATCCACGAGCTGTGCCCGGACTGCCAGACGAGGCTTCATACGAATCCGCTCCGCATTCTCGACTGCAAAAAAGACCGCGATCATGAGCTGATGGCGACGGCGCCGTCGATTTTAGACTATTTAAATGACGAATCGCGTGCCTATTTTGAGAAAGTGAAACAATACTTGACAGCGCTCGGCATCCCGTTTGTCATCGATGCGCGGCTCGTGCGCGGGCTTGACTATTACAACCACACGACGTTTGAAATTATGAGCGAAGCGGAAGGATTTGGCGCGGCGGCGACGCTGTGCGGCGGTGGGCGTTACAACGGGCTTGTCCAAGAAATCGGCGGTCCGGAGACGCCGGGCATCGGCTTTGCCTTGAGCATCGAGCGGCTGTTGGCCGCCCTTGACGCCGAAGGAGTGGAATTGCCGGTGGAGAGTGGGCTTGACTGCTATGTCGTCGCTGTCGGTGAGCGGGCGAAAGACGAGGCGGTCCGCCTCGTTTATGCATTGCGCCGCTCCGGATTGAGGGTCGATCAAGATTATTTGGGCCGAAAATTGAAGGCGCAGCTGAAGGCCGCCGACCGGCTTGGGGCATCGTTTGTCGCCATTATCGGCGATGAAGAACTCGAGAGACAGGAAGTGGCGGTAAAGCATATGGCGAGCGGCGAGCAAACGAATGTACCGCTCGGCGAGTTGGCGCACTTTTTGCATGAACGGATCGGGAAGGAGGAGTGAGCGAATGGAACGCACATATCATTGCGGAGAAGTGCCGGAAACGGCCGTCGGCGAGCGCGTCGTGCTCAAAGGCTGGGTGCAAAAGCGCCGCGACTTAGGCGGCCTCATTTTCATTGACTTGCGCGACCGAACGGGCATCGTCCAAGTTGTCGCCAGCCCCGATGTCTCGGCCGAGGCGCTGGCGGCAGCGGAACGCGTGCGGAGCGAATACGTTTTAAGCGTCGAAGGAACGGTCGTCGCCCGCGCGCCCGAGACGGTCAATCCGAACATCGTGACCGGCCGCATTGAAATTCAAGCGGAACGAATCGAGATCATCAACGAGGCAAAAACGCCGCCGTTTTCGATTTCCGATGACACGGATGCGGCGGAAGACGTGCGCTTAAAATATCGGTATTTGGATTTGCGCCGCCCAGTCATGTTTCAAACACTGGCGCTTCGCCACAAAATCACAAAGACGGTGCGCGACTTTTTGGATAGCGAACGCTTTTTGGAAATTGAAACGCCGATGTTGACGAAAAGCACGCCGGAAGGGGCGCGTGACTATTTGGTGCCAAGCCGCGTTCATCCGGGCGAATTTTACGCCTTGCCGCAGTCGCCGCAAATTTTTAAGCAGCTGCTCATGGTCGGCGGCGTGGAACGGTACTACCAAATCGCCCGTTGCTTCCGTGACGAGGATTTGCGCGCTGACCGCCAGCCGGAATTTACGCAAATCGACATCGAAATGTCGTTTATCGAACAAAAGGATATTATGGATTTAACCGAACGGATGATGGCTGCCGTCGTGAAAGCAGCAAAAGGGATCGACATCCCGCGCCCGTTTCCGCGCATCACGTATGACGAGGCGATGAGCCGCTACGGCTCGGACAAGCCGGATATACGCTTTGGTCTTGAGCTCGTCGACGTATCGGAAATCGTCCGTAATTCAGCATTTCAAGTGTTCGCCCGCACGGTCAAGGAAGGCGGGCAAGTAAAGGCGATCAACGCGAAAGGCGCAGCAAGCCGCTATTCGCGCAAAGACATCGACGCGTTAGGCGAATTTGCGGCCCGCTACGGGGCGAAAGGGCTCGCCTGGCTGAAAGCGGAAGGAGATGAGCTGAAAGGGCCGATCGCCAAGTTTTTCACCGATGAGGAACAGGCGGCGCTGCGTCGAGCGCTTGCTGTCGAAGACGGAGATTTGCTTTTGTTTGTCGCCGACGAAAAAGCGATCGTCGCAGCGGCGCTTGGGGCGCTCCGGCTGAAGCTTGGCAAAGAGCTCGGCTTGATCGACGAAGCGAAGCTCGCGTTTTTGTGGGTGACGGATTGGCCGCTTTTGGAGTATGACGAAGAAGAAGGGCGCTATTACGCCGCCCACCATCCGTTTACGATGCCGGTGCGCGACGACATTCCGCTGTTGGAGACAAACCCGGGCGCCGTTCGCGCACAGGCGTACGATTTAGTGTTAAACGGGTACGAGCTCGGCGGCGGTTCGCTCCGCATTTTCGAGCGCGACGTGCAAGAAAAAATGTTCCGCGCCTTAGGGTTCAGCGAAGAAGAAGCGCGCCGCCAATTCGGATTCTTGCTTGAGGCGTTTGAATACGGCACTCCGCCGCACGGCGGCATTGCGCTTGGCCTTGACCGGCTGGTGATGTTGCTCGCTGGGCGCACGAACTTGCGCGATACGATCGCCTTCCCGAAAACGGCGAGTGCGAGCTGCTTATTGACGGAAGCGCCGGGGCCGGTCAGCGACAAGCAGCTCGAGGAGCTGCATTTGGCCGTTGTGCTTCCTCGTGAGGAATAATGGCGCCGTTGGAAGGAGAAACATTGACGGCAGAGGTTCACAAACGCGAAAAAATATGATACAATCAAAGCAACACACCGTCCTAATGTGTTCGTCGAGTCACCCATCGTTTTGACCGAACAGTAGATGATCCGGGAGCCCGGGGTTTCCAAGCGGCGTGCACGCCCCTTCGTCACAGGGGAAGCGCAAACCTTGGAACAGGGCACCCACCTATGGGAGAGCGGGTTCAAAACGAAGGTATCGACGGCACGATTGGGACTGGCGACATTAAGGAATCAACAGCATTTCCCCTATGCGGATGGCCGCATAGGGGTTTTGTTTTGCCAGCAAAATGCCGTTGCCTCTTTTGCTGTCTTGATGGTAGGATAAAAAGCGGCATAAACATCAATTTTGAAGCAAACGGAGAGGAGAACGATGCTGCACCAATTTTCCCGCAATGAACTCGCGATTGGCCCTGAAGGGTTGGAACGCTTAAAAAACGCCACCGTCGCCGTCCTTGGCGTCGGCGGTGTCGGGTCGTTCGCCGTCGAGGCGCTCGCCCGCTCCGGCGTCGGCCGGTTGGTGCTTGTTGATCGCGATAACGTCGATATCACCAACATCAACCGGCAAATCCATGCGTTGCTCTCGACCATCGGGCGTCCGAAAGTGGAGCTCATGAAAGAGCGCATCGCCGACATCAACCCGGCGTGCGAGGTGATCGCTTTGCAAATGTTTTATACAGAAGAGACGTATGAGCAATTTTTCGCCTATGATCTGGATTTTGTCATCGATGCGTCCGACACGATTGTGTACAAAGTGCATTTGATGAAACAATGCCTCAAGCGCGGCATTCCGATCATTTCCAGCATGGGTGCGGCGAACAAAATGGATCCGACCCGCTTTCGTATTGTCGACATTTCAAAAACGCACACCGATCCGATTGCGAAAGTCATCCGCGCCAAGCTGCGCAAAGAAGGGATTCGCCGCGGCATTCCGGTCGTCTTTTCCGATGAGAAGCCGGTGAAAATCCGCGAAGACGTTCGCCAAGTCGTCGGCAACGATGCTTCGCCGATCCGCAAAGCGAAAATGCCGCCATCATCGAACGCGTTTGTTCCGTCGGTTGCCGGGCTTATTATGGCGTCTTACGTCATCAATGAATTGTTAAAAGACATCCCCATCGCCCGCGTCGGCGAATGAGGAAACGATGGGCAGACAAGGAGCGATGCATGATTGCCTCTTGTTTTGTTATGAATGGGCCATCGGTTCGACTTGTCCGCCCGTTTCGGAGAGAAGAAGCTGGGCGAGGGAAAAGCGGTCGCCTTCTTCGGAGGCAAGCTGACGGGCGCGGGCCATAATTTTGACGAGCGCCTCGTAATCTTCGTGCACCGTCGTCTGGCGCGCTTCCAAGCGTTCGGCCTTTTTGGCCAACTGTTCATTGCGAGCCTGCCACTCCGCCCGTTCCCGTTTCAGTCGCTCGTTTTCCCGGCGGGCGGCTTCCAGCTGCTCAACGTCGTTCCGCAGCCTTTGCAAAAAGGAAATGCACTCGTCAAGCGTCAACGGGGCAGCCGGGAGAAACGGGGACGATCCCTCGGCAAGTTTCGGATCGTCAGGGGCGCCGAACGATACGGCGGCCGCCTCCTTTTGCCATTTTTTCATCATTTCCAATGCCCGTTTCCGTTCTTTTCGCTGTTTTTTTGCCTGTTCAATGGCTTCAAGGTGTCGTTTCCGCACCTCGGCGTTCCAGCGGAACCCGCATGCCGCCGCTGTGCGGTGCAGTTGTCTCCCAACGACTTCAAAAGCGGCAAGTTGCGTTTTTCCTTCGCGTATATATTGCAGCACCGTTTCAGCCAACAGTACATCTTCTTCATGTGACCAAGCATCCTGTCTTGTTTTCATGTTGTCCACCCCATCAAATGGTAATGTTGATATGGTCATAGTTTTTCCGTTTGATTTCCACTTTAAACTTCGCCCTTTTCATTTTTTCCCATTTTCATGTATCATAGAAATAGTTTTGTATGACCGGTCAGTCCAAAACAATTAGAATTATTGGTCAAAATCGTAGGATGAGAGGTGGCATGATGACGTTTTTGACCAGGTTCAGTTTGAAAAATGCGGCAGCTGTGTTTGTATGTTCGTTTTTGCTCATGTTTCTAGGACTGGCTGGGGGCGGTGGCCGATGCGACCAAACCGGTCGATGTGGGGACGCTGAAACTCGGCGGCAAGGATGAGCAAGTCGAACTTTCGTATGATGAAACGTTGGGATCGATGAGTTGAAAGAGCTTCCGATCGTGACGAGAAACGGAGTGATTCCACTTTCAGCTGTCGCCGAAGTGAAAGAGGCGGACGTGTATACGTCCATTCAAAAGCTGGACGGAAAAGTGTTTGCCCGCGTATCCGCCCAGATTGTCGGCGACAACATTCAGAAAGTAACGAATGATATTTCGAAACATGTAAATGATTTGAAGATCCCATCCGATGTCACAAGAAGGAGTAAGGAAGGAGAAAACATTGGGACGGAAAGAGGACATCATTGAAACGGCGATGAAATTATTCGCCGAAAAAGGCTATCACGCTACCTCTATGCAGGAAATAGCCGAGCGGAGCGGAGTAGCCAAAGGTTCGATTTACAATTATTTCAAATCGAAGGAAGAGTTGGCTGTATCGATTTTCCGCTACCATTATGAAGTTTTGTTTCGCCAGCTTAAACAAATCGAGGCTGATCCCGCCTTAACCGCGCGCGAGCGGTTAAGGCGTCAGTTGACTGTACAAATCCAGCTGTTTGACGAACATAAAGAGCTGGCGCAAATGCAGTTGGGCGAACAAGCTGTGAAGGTGAGCCATGAGGTGCAGCATCTGGTGTTTCGCATCCGCGCCCATACGCTCCACTGGTATCGCCGGGCGATTGAAGACATATACGGCGAACAAGTGCGTCCAGTTTCGTTTGATTGCGCGACGATGCTCAACGGAATGCTGAAAGAATATCTGATTTACTTGGCGGTAGACCGAAAACCGCTGCTTCCTGAGAAGCTTGCCCCCTTCTTGCTCGATCGGCTTGATGCCATCGTTGCCAGCCTGCTTGACGGCAAGACGGGATTGCTCGATGAAACGGTGATGGCGGATTACATTGCTGCGGCGACCCAAGAGCGGAGTCAATGGAAAGAACGGGCCATCAGCTGTTTAGAGCGCATGGCGGCGCTGCGTCCGGTTGAAGACGATATTCTTCGCTCGCTGCGCTTATTGAAGGAAGAACTCGAGAAAGGGGAGACAGCTAGGCGGTTTATGGTGGAGGCGCTTCTGCTCTATTTGGCGAAATACTCGCTTCCGCTGTACAATGAGTTGAAGGAGGCCATTGAACGCTATTTTTATTAAAACCACCGATTTTCCCACGGGGAGACGCCCCATTCGCCGAAAATGAATAGGCGGCATCGGAGGATGTCTGTGAACATAGCGTCATCAATCTCAAGGAGGGGGTCGGCATGCCCAAAACGACGGAGCCGCTTGCTTGGCGGATGCGGCCGCGGACGATCGATGAGATCGTTGGGCAACAGCACATCATTGGCCCTAGTACGCCGCTTTATAAAATGGTCAAAAAAGGTCATGTTCCATCGCTTTTGCTTTACGGAGAGCCGGGGACAGGGAAGACGTCGCTCGCTTACGCCATTGCCCGCACCGCCAGGCGCGAATGGGTCGCTATCAATGCGACGGCCGCCGGCAAAAAGGAAATCGAAGAGGCAGTCGAAGCGGCGCGCTGGTCAGGGAACGTCGTGTTGTTTATCGACGAAATCCATCGGCTGAATAAAGCGCAGCAAGACGTTTTGTTGCCGCATCTCGAATCCGGGCTCGTGACCTTGATTGGCGCCACAACGGAAAACCCGTTTCACGAGGTCAATCCCGCCATTCGCAGCCGCTGCGGGCAAATCCAACAACTGAAACCGCTCAAGCCGGATGACCTCATGATCATTCTGAAGCGGGCGCTCGCTGATCCGGAACGAGGGGTCGGCGAGCCGCCGGTTGTCATTGACGAGTCGTTGTTATGGCGCATCGCCGAGGCAGCCGGTGGGGATGCGCGCGTCGCGCTTTCGCTTCTGGAGGCGGCGGTTGCGGCTGCCGATGAGCGCCACGGCCGCTTGTATATTGATGAGGATATCGTGGCTTCATGCACCGCAAACCGCGGTTTTACCCATGACAAATATGGCGATCATTATTATTCGTTGTTGTCCGCGTTTCAAAAAAGCGTGCGCGGCAGCGATGCCGATGCCGCGCTTCATTATTTGGCCCGTCTGCTTGAAGGCGGAGACTTGGCGTCCGTTTGCCGGAGATTGCTTGTGATGGCTTATGAGGACATCGGACTTGCCAATCCGATGATGGGAGTGAAAGTACAGGCAGCGGTCGAAGCGGCGGAACGCCTCGGACTGCCGGAAGCGCGCATTCCGCTCGCGGTTGTGACGATTGAACTCTGTTTAAGCCCGAAATCCAACAGTGCTTACAAGGCGCTGGACGCTGCCATTGCCGATGTCCGTTCCGGCAAGCTTGGCGATATTCCGGATCATTTAAAAGACGCTCATTACAAAGGGGCGGCTGCACTCGGGCGTGGACAAGGCTACTTGTATCCGCACGATTATCCGAACGGCTGGGTGGCGCAAGCGTATTTGCCCTCCGCTCTGGAAGGCGTCCGCTATTATGAACCGAAAGAGCATGGCGAGGAAAAACATTACGCCAAGGTGTACCGGCGGCTTGAGCAGTTGAAACAAGAGGTCAAGGTTCAGCCGTGAAGGGAAAGGGATTTTTATGATATAATAACATAGGCGTTTCATGCTCGCTTTGACCGAGCTGACCGGATGGAACGTGGCGTACATTCGCATCGGGATCGAAGCGTTCGTGCTGTTGGCCGGCTGGTTGCTCGGCGGCCCGGTGTCGTTTGGCACGTTCCTTTTTTGTGTGACGATCGGTTCGATGCCGGCTTGGTGCTGCCGTAATGCCAAAAGGTCGCAAGCCGCCTGCTTGGACCGGCCGCCGGCACTCGGCCGCAAGGGTTAAGCGGTTAGGAGGGATATGAATGAAGATTTCGACGAAAGGCCGATATGGCTTGACGATTATGATTGAATTGGCCACAAAATATGGCGATCGTCCGATCTCGCTTCGTTCGATCGCCAAGGCGAACAATTTATCTGAACATTATTTAGAGCAGCTCGTCACGCCGTTGCGCAACGCCGGGCTCGTCAAAAGCATTCGTGGAGCGTATGGCGGCTATGTGCTCGCTGAGCATCCGGCGAAAATCACCGCCGGCGACATTTTGCGCGTGTTGGAGGGGCCGCTGACCCCGGTCGAGGAGCTCGAGGAGGAAGAGCCGGCGAAGCGCGAGCTATGGATTCGCATCCGCGATGCGGTCGAGGAAGTGCTCGACAGCACAACGCTCGAAGATTTGGCGAAGTATAGCGACGGGGATGAAGGGGCATATATGTTTTATATTTAAGCAACAGAAAGGAAAGGAGAATGACCGTTGGAACGGATTTATTTGGACCATGCGGCAACTTCCCCTGTCCATCCAGACGTAGCTGCCGGTATGGTTCAGTGGATGACGGAACAGTTCGGCAACCCGTCAAGCATCCATCATTTTGGACGGCAGAGCCGCCGCGCGGTCGATGAAGCGAGGGCTGTTGTCGCCCGCTCGATTGGGGCGAAAGAGACGGAGATTGTGTTTACAAGCGGCGGCACGGAAGCGGATAACTTTGCGGTCATCGGAACGGCCATAGCGAACCGTGGCCGCGGCAATCATATCATTACAACCGCCATCGAGCATCATGCGGTGCTGCGCGCTTGTGAATATTTAGAGACGCAAGGGTTTAAGGTCACGTATTTGCCCGTTGACGAACAAGGGACCGTATCGGTCGAGGATGTCAAGGCCGCGCTGCGCGATGAGACCGTTTTGGTGTCGGTCATGTTTGCCAACAACGAAGTCGGCACGATCCAGCCGATTCGAGAAATCGGGGCGCTGCTTCGCGATCATCCGGCTTATTTCCATACGGACGCCGTCCAGGCGTACGGGCTTCTTCCGATCGATGTGAATGAATACGGGATCGATTTGCTGTCGATTTCTGCTCATAAAATCAACGGCCCGAAAGGAAGCGGAGCTTTGTATGTCCGGGAAACGGTCCGCATCACTCCGCTCTTTTTCGGCGGCGAACAGGAGCGGAAGCGGCGCGCCGGCACGGAAAACGTCCCCGGCATCATCGGCTTGGCGCAGGCGGCGGAAATCGCTGAGCGAACAAGGGAAGAGAAACGTCGGCAATATGCGGCGTGGCGCGAGGCGATGCTTGCGATTTTCCGCTCCTCAGGGATCGATTATGCGGTCAACGGCCGCCCGGATGGCCTGCCGCATATTTTGAATGTCGCCTTCCCGGGAACGAATGTCGAATCGCTGCTCGTGAACTTGGATTTAGCCGGCATTGCCGCCTCGAGCGGGTCAGCATGCACCGCCGGATCAATCGACCCGTCGCACGTGCTTGTCGCGATGTGCGGAAAAGAGTCGGAGCGCATCCGTTCGTCTGTGCGCTTCAGCTTCGGGCTCGGCAATACGATGGAACAAATTGAGCGGGCGGCCGAGGAAACAGTGAAGATCATAAAGCGGCTCACAAACCGCTAAAGGAGGATGTAAGGGATTTTGTCGAAAAATATTTTTTGGACACCCCTGAGGGGCCGAAAAGCCTTGATAAATCAACATTTCTAGAGGGAGGGAAACAGCATGAACAAAGCGCCGCACGAAACGCGCGTCGTCGTCGGCATGTCCGGCGGGGTCGACTCGTCGGTCGCTGCGCTGCTATTGAAAGAACAAGGATATGATGTGATCGGCATTTTTATGAAAAACTGGGATGACACCGATGAAAACGGCGTTTGCACGGCGACTGAGGACTACGAAGACGTCGTGCGCGTTTGCAATCAAATCGGCATCCCGTATTATGCGGTCAATTTTGAAAAACAGTATTGGGACAAAGTGTTTACGTACTTTTTGAATGAATACAAAGCCGGGCGCACGCCGAACCCGGACGTGATGTGCAATAAGGAAATTAAGTTCAAGGCGTTTTTAGAGCACGCCATGTCGATCGGCGCCGATTACATCGCAACTGGCCATTACGCCCGCGTCGAGTTTCGCGATGGCGAATATAAAATGCTGCGTGGAGCCGACCCGAACAAAGACCAAACGTACTTTTTAAACCAGCTCGGCCAAGCTCAGCTGTCGAAAGTGATGTTTCCGATCGGCCATTTGCAGAAAGCGGACGTGCGCCGGATCGCCAAAGAGGCTGGACTCGCCACCGCTGGAAAAAAAGACAGCACGGGCATTTGCTTTATCGGCGAACGCGATTTCAAAGAATTTTTGAGCCATTATTTGCCGGCTCAGCCGGGAGTGATGAAAACGCTCGATGGCGAAGTGAAAGGGCGGCATGACGGCGTCATGTATTACACGATCGGCCAGCGCCACGGCCTTGGCATCGGCGGCGGCGGCGAGCCGTGGTTTGTCGTCGGCAAGGATGTGCGCGAAAACGTGTTGTATGTTGCCCAAGGGTTTGAAAACGATTATTTGTACTCCACATCATTAAAAGCGATCGATGTCAACTGGGTGTCTGACCGCAAACCGGAAGCGCCGTTCCGCTGTACGGCGAAATTCCGCTATCGCCAGCCGGATGTCGGCGTCGAAGTTCGACCGCTTCCAGACGGCAAAGCCGAAGTCGTGTTCGATGAGCCGGCGCGGGCGGTGACGCCGGGGCAGGCGGTTGTGTTCTACAACGGCGAGGAGTGTCTTGGCGGCGGCATCATCGATGAAGTGTTCCGCAACGGCGAAAAGCTTTGGTATGTTGGTTGACGGATGTGCCGGTGCGCACGATCTTCAACCAGGCTATTAGGCTGGAGGCCATTGCTTGAAAATCACGTTGAATCAGGGAGGGGATGGGCGGTGGCCAATTTCAACGAACAAGGCTTGAGGTATATGCGCGAGGGGAAGTATGAGGAAGCCATCCGCTGTTTTTCCGCTGCGGTCGAACAGCATCCGGACGATCCAGCCGGGTACATTAACATTGGCACGGTTCTCGTTGCTGCCGGTGAAGAAGAGAAGGCGCTTGACTGTTTCCGGCAGGCGTTGAAAATTGACAAGAAGGCGGCGGCCGCGTATTACGGCATGGGTACAGTGCATTATAAGCGTGAGCAGTTCGCGAAAGCGAAAGATATGTTTGAGCGCGCGCTAGGGCTTGGTCTTGACGATGCCGATACGCATTTTATGCTCGGCATGTCCTTATGGCGGCTCGAGATGCCGCGGCTGGCGCTGCCGTATTTGCAGCGCGCGACTGATCTGAACGAGACGGATGCCGAAGCGCTGTTTCAGCTTGGCCTTTGCCTCGCCACACTCGATTACGTCGATGAGGCGAAGCGTTATTTCGAAAAAACGTTGGAACTCGATCCGCGCCACGCTGATGCGTACTACAATTTAGGCGTCATTTATGCGTACAAAGATGAGCTCGATGCCGCCCGCAATATGTTTGCCGCTGCCTTGGAAGCCAAGCCCGATCACGTGCTTGCCGGATACGGAAAGAAACTGATGGAAAAGCGGCTTGCGCCGTAAAAAGGCAGGGGGATGGCTGTTGCAAGAGCAACAAATCCTCGCCCTTGACGGACGCACGTTCATTAAAGGAGTGTGCTTGGCGGTCATTTTTCATAATGAGGAAACATTGTACACGGTCGTCCGCGTGCGCGTTGAGGAAACGAACGAAGCGCCCGTTGAGGAGGAAGTCGTCGTCACCGGCTATTTTCCGCGTTTAAACGAAGGGGACGTCTACATCTTTTACGGACAATTCCGCCAACATCCGCGTTTTGGCCGCCAATATGCGGCTAGTCAGTTCCGCAAACAGCTTCCGAACACGAAAGAAGGAGTCATTCATTATTTATCGAGCGGTTTGTTTAAAGGAATCGGCAAAAAAACGGCTGCGGCGATTGTCGAGACGCTCGGCGAAAACGCGATCGCCGCGATTTTGCGCGACCCCAGGGCGCTAGAGCGTGTGCCGAAGCTGACGAAAAAAAAGGCGAAGCAGCTGTACGATGCGCTTCGCGCCCACGAAGGGCTTGAGCAAACGATGATCGCCCTCGCCCAGCTCGGTTTTGGCCCGCAGCTGGCCATGAAAATTTACCAAGCGTATGGCGAAGAAGCGGTTGACATCATCCACGAGAACCCGTACCAGCTCGTTGAGGATATCGAAGGGATCGGCTTTGGCCGCGCTGATGAAATCGGGCGCCAGCTCGGCATTTCCGGTAGCCATCCGGCCCGGCTGCGCGCCGCCTCGTTGTTTGTTCTTGAACAGGCGTGCTTGCAGGAAGGGCACGTTTATTTGCGCGAAAAAGAGCTGATGGAGCGCATCGGGGAGCTGCTTGACGGAAGGCAAAGCGGTGCGGTGGATGGACGAGCGATCAGCCAAACGCTTCTGATGTTAAGCGAAGAAGGGAAGCTGATCGCCGAGCAAGGGCGTTATTATCTCCCTTCCCTTTACTTCGCCGAGAAAGGGATCGTCTCCAACATTAAGCGGCTGCTCGGGCAGACGCCGCCGTCGGCGTTTGCCGAGTCGGAGTTTTTGCTGGCGCTTGGGGCGCTTGAGGAACAGCTTGGCATGCAATATGCCCCCCAGCAAAGGGAAGCGATCCAACAAGCGCTTTCTTCGCCGCTGTTTATTTTGACCGGCGGTCCGGGAACGGGGAAAACGACGGTCATCAAAGGCATCGTCGAGCTGTTTGCCGCCCTAAACGGCCTGTCTCTTGACCCGGCTGACTACAAACAAGGCGAGCCGTTTCCGGTGCTGCTGGCCGCACCGACCGGCCGAGCGGCGAAGCGGATGAGCGAGGCGACCGGGCTGCCGGCGGCGACGATCCACCGCTTGCTTGGCTGGAATGGGGCGGAAGGGTTCAGCCGCGACGAGAACGAACCGATTTCCGGCAAGCTGCTTGTCATCGATGAGATGTCGATGGTCGACACGTGGCTCGCCAACCAGCTGTTAAAAGCCGTGCCAAACGGCATGCAAGTCATTTTTGTCGGCGATGAGGATCAATTGCCATCCGTCGGGCCAGGGCAAGTGCTGAAAGACTTGCTCTCTTCAGGCGTCATTCCGTTCGCTCGGTTGACCGAGGTGTATCGCCAGGCGGAAGGATCATCGATCATCGAGCTCGCTCATGAGATGAAGCGCGGCGTCGTGCCGGACGATTTGACCGCTCCGAAGGCAGACCGTTCATTCATCCGCTGCCGTGCGGGCCAGGTCGTCGATGTCGTGCGGCAAATCGCGGACAACGCGCGCAAAAAAGGGTTTTCCGTCAAAGATATTCAAGTGCTCGCCCCGATGTACCGTGGTCCAGCGGGCATTGACCAATTGAACAAAGCGCTTCAAGAGCTGTTCAACCCGCCGGCTGAGGGGAAGCGGGAGCTGTCGGTCGGTGAGATCGTCTACCGCGTCGGCGATAAGGTGCTGCAGCTCGTCAATCAACCGGAAGACAATGTGTTTAACGGCGACATCGGCGAAATCGTTGCCATTTTTTACGCCAAAGAAAATATCGAAAAGCAAGACTTGCTCGTCGTCTCGTTTGATGGCATTGAAGTGACGTACACACGGCAAGATTTAGGACAAATCACCCATGCGTACTGCTGTTCGGTTCATAAGGCGCAAGGAAGCGAGTTTCCAATCGTCATTTTGCCCGTCGTCAAAAGCTATTACCGGATGTTGAAACGGAATTTGTTGTATACTGCGGTGACAAGAAGCAAGCAGTTTCTCGTTTTATGCGGGGAAGAGGAAGCGTTTCGATTCGGCGTCGCAAAACAAAGCGACGGAGCGCGCCAGACGGCGCTCGCTGAGAAGCTGGCGGGGGCGGCGGCGCCGTTTGTCGAGGTCGAACTGCCGTTTGAAGAGGCGAACATGGGGATGGAAAACGTTACGCCGTATGACTTTATGGGCGATGAGCCAAGCTAAAGGTGGCTGGAAAGGTGGGAGAACGATGCGGACGTTTTCCGACGTCAAAGGGCTTCCCATTTATGAGCAAACGACAGGGAAAGCGGTCGGGACGATCGCGGACATTTGGTTTACCAGCCACGGCACGGTCAAAGGGTTGGTAGCGGAACGGGACGGTTTGTTTGGCCGCCGCCGCTACTTGCCGCTTTCCGCCGTGCAGTCGTTCGAAAACGACCGAGTCATCATCTGTGATGCCGATAGCTTCCAGTTGTTTCCTTCTTCTGACAGCGGCCACTCTCTTTACGGCGAACGCGGCCTCGCCGGCAGCATGGTTGTCGCCGCGGACGGAACAACGATCGGACTGTTGGATGACGTATATTTTGACGGGCAATTGGGCAAAATTGACGGATACGAGATCAGCGAGGGATTTTTTTCCGATTTGACCGAAGGAAAGAAACGGATGAAGGCAGTTCCGTTCACCGCCAGGGAAGGCGTGATCACCGTGGAAACTATGATGTAAGGAGAGTGGCTGTCGATGCTCATTTGCCCCAATTGCAAGCGAAAAAATCTGGGGAAAATTGGTGTCAACCAGTATTATTGCTGGGATTGCTTCATTGAGCTGTCCGTCTCGAAAGGGATGATCCACGCCCATCAAGTGGAAGAAGACGGAACGTTGAGTTCTCTTGACGACTTGTTTGACGACCACGAACGCACGATCCAATTTTAGGGGGGACACGCATGAACCGGATGATGACGTCGCTGTTAGCAGTCGGATTAGGCGTCGCCGCTTATCAGCTCGCCCAACGAAACGATTGGATGAACGGTCGCACGATGCGGAGGATGCGCCGCCGCTTGATGCAAGCGATCCGCTGACGGCGCTCGCCCTCGCCTTTGCGCGGGGGCGTCGCCTTGTGGCTGTCAAATAGTGCTAAAAGCGGTGAAGGCATATTTCCCGCCGCATCTCCTACACTAAACGGTAGGAGGTGTGGCGATGGGCGAGCAACAATGGCTGTCGTTCTTTCGCATCGGAAAATGGCTGCTCATGACGGCAATCATCTATTTGATCGTTCGGATGAAAGACGTTTGGCGGCCGGTCATTGATTTTATCGCAACGGTGTTGACGCCGTTTTTGCTGGCGTCGTTTATTACGTATTTGCTCTACCCGCTTGTGGAATCCATCCATCGCAAGGGAATGCCGCGCGCCCTTGCCATTTTGTTGATTTATTTGTTGTTTTTCGGTTTGGTCGGTTACGGCTTGTACCGCGGCGTGCCGCTATTCATCGCCCAGTTGCGTGAACTGGATGAACAGCTGCCGTCTTTGATGAATACATACCGCCAATGGGTGCGCCACATCCACGACGAGACGTCGAATTGGCCGCTTGAGGTGCACACACGCATCGAGGCGATGTTTGGCGAGATCGAGCAGGCAGCGGCGGCCGCCGTCGCGATGGCGATCAACGCCGCCAAATCGTTCATCGGTTCGGCGGCGACGCTGTTGATCATTCCGTTTATCGTCTTCTATATGTTAAAAGACATCGATGTGTTGAAAAAAGCGATTTGGTACATGACACCGAAGCGGTGGCGTGGGCCGGGGATGACGTTTTTGAAGGATGTCGATGAATCGCTTGGCGGCTACATTCGCGGCCAGCTGTTCGTCTGTGCAGCGATCGGTCTTGCGGCGTCGCTCGGCCTTTGGCTCGCCGGCATGGACTATCCGCTTTTGCTTGGATTTATCATCGGGCTGACGAACATCATTCCGTACTTCGGCCCGTTGCTCGGCGCGATTCCGGCTGTGATTTTGGCGGCGACCATCTCGCTCAAAATGGTGATCATCGTGCTGATCATCATTTTTGCCTTGCAGTTTCTTGAAGGGAACGTTTTATCACCGTTCATTGTCGGCAAAAGCGTGCATATGCATCCGCTTGTCATTATGTTCGCGCTGTTTGCCGGCGGCGAGCTGGCCGGCGTGCTCGGCCTCATCCTCGCCGTCCCGACTGCAGCAGTGCTGAAAGTGGCTGTATCGCACTGGAAAGAACATTACGCCCCGCATTGACAAACGCTTGCTGCTTGTCTATAATCTTTCAATGAACAAAGCGAATACATAACGCGATGATGGATCGAGTATGTTGCAGTCCATCTTAACGCGCAACCGGCGCACAGAGAGGAATTTCCGCGGCTGAAAGAAATTCCAGATGAAGGGCAACAGAAGGCTAATCCGGAGCGCAGGCAAAACCTGACGCAAGGCTGCGTTACGGCCGAAGAGGTGATGGGCATTTTCTGCCCATAAACAGGGTGGTACCGCGAGCGCAACTCTCGTCCCTGCCAAGGGATGGGAGTTTTTTTATAGAAAAAACAAAGGAGAGGATCATCATGAAGAAACTGACATCTGCCGAAGTGCGGCGCATGTTTTTAGAGTTTTTCCAGGAAAAAGGCCATATGGTGGAGCCGAGCGCATCGCTCATTCCGGTTGACGACCCGTCGCTGCTGTGGATCAACAGCGGCGTCGCGACGTTGAAAAAGTATTTTGACGGCCGCATCATTCCCGAAAATCCGCGCATTTGCAATGCGCAAAAATCGATTCGCACGAACGATATCGAAAATGTCGGGAAAACGGCGCGCCACCATACGTTTTTTGAAATGCTCGGCAACTTTTCGATCGGCGATTATTTCAAGCGTGAAGCGATCCATTGGGCATGGGAGTTTTTAACGAGCGACAAATGGCTCGGTTTTGATCCGGAACGGTTGTCCGTCACGATCCATCCGGAAGACGAGGAAGCGTACAACATTTGGCGCAACGAAATCGGCTTGCCAAAAGAGCGGATCATTCGCCTTGAAGGCAACTTCTGGGACATCGGCGAAGGCCCGAGCGGCCCGAATACGGAAATTTTTTATGACCGCGGTGAAGCGTTCGGCAACGACCCGAACGACCCGGAGCTGTACCCAGGCGGGGAAAACGAGCGCTACTTGGAAGTATGGAACCTTGTCTTTTCGCAGTTCAACCATAACCCGGACGGCACGTACACGCCGCTGCCGAAGAAAAACATCGACACCGGCATGGGCTTGGAGCGGATGTGCTCGATTTTGCAAGATGTGCCGACAAACTTTGAAACCGACTTGTTTATGCCGATCATCCGCGCCACCGAGCAAATTTCCGGCGAACGGTATGGCGAAGATCCGGAGAAAGACGTCGCGTTTAAAGTGATCGCCGACCATATTCGCGCGGTGACGTTTGCGATCGGCGATGGGGCGCTGCCGTCCAACGAGGGCCGCGGTTATGTGCTGCGCCGCCTGCTCCGCCGCGCCGTGCGCTACGCGAAACACATCGGCATTGAGCGTCCGTTTATGTACGAGCTCGTCCCGGTTGTCGGCGAAATTATGCATGACTATTATCCGGAAGTGAAAGAAAAAGCCGATTTTATCGCCCGCGTCATCCGCAGTGAGGAGGAGCGGTTCCATGAGACGCTTCACGAAGGGCTCGCCATTTTAAGCAACGTGATCGAGAAGGCCAAATCCGAAGGAAGCGACGTCATCCCCGGCGAGGACGTGTTCCGTCTGTACGATACGTACGGCTTCCCGATCGAGCTGACGGAGGAATACGCGGCAGAAGCGGGAATGAAAGTCGACCATGACGGGTTTGAACGAGAAATGGAATGGCAGCGCGAACGGGCACGCGCCGCCCGCCAAGACGTGGATTCGATGCAGGTGCAAGGCGGCGTCCTTGGCGACATTAAAGACGAAAGCCGCTTCGTCGGTTACGATGAGCTCGTCGCTTCTTCCACCGTTCTCGCCATCGTCAAAGACGGACAGCTTGTCGAGGAAGTCCGCGCCGGTGAAGAGGCGCAAATCATCGTCGATGTGACGCCATTTTACGCCGAAAGCGGCGGACAAATCGCTGACCAAGGCGTGTTTGAAAGCGAAACAGGAACAGCGGTCGTCAAAGATGTGCAAAAAGCGCCGAACGGCCAACATCTTCATGCGATCATCGTCGAGAGTGGTACGGTGAAAAAAGGTGCGGTGTATACGGCGCGCGTTGATGAAGCGAAACGGGCCCGCATTATCAAAAACCATACGGCAACCCATTTGCTCCATCAAGCGCTAAAAGACGTGCTCGGCCGCCATGTCAACCAAGCGGGGTCGCTTGTCACCCCGGACCGGCTTCGTTTTGACTTCACCCATTTTGGGCAAGTGAAGCCAGAGGAGCTCGAGCGCATCGAAGCCATCGTCAACGAACAAATTTGGAAAAGCCTCCCGGTTGACATTTTTTATAAACCGCTCGAGGAAGCGAAAGCGATGGGCGCGATGGCGCTGTTTGGCGAAAAATACGGCGACATCGTCCGCGTCGTCAAAGTCGGCGACTACAGCCTCGAGCTGTGCGGAGGCTGCCATGTGCCCAACACATCAGCCATCGGGTTGTTTAAAATCGTCTCCGAGTCCGGCATCGGCGCCGGCACGCGTCGGATTGAAGCGGTGACCGGAGAAGCGGCATACCGCTTTATGAGTGAACAGCTGGCTATTTTGCAAGAGGCGGCGCAAAAACTGAAAACAAGCCCGAAAGAATTGAATGCGCGTCTTGACGGACTGTTTGCCGAGCTGAAAGAGCTCGAACGCGAAAATGAATCGCTTGCTGCCCGCCTCGCCCATATGGAAGCTGAGCACCTCACCCGTCAAGTGAAAGATGTAAACGGCGTGCCGGTGTTGGCGGCAAAAGTGCAGGCCAATGACATGAATCAACTGCGGGCCATGGCTGATGATTTGAAACAAAAGCTCGGCACGGCGGTCATCGTGTTGGCGTCCGCCCAGGGCGGAAAAGTGCAACTGATTGCCGCAGTAACGGACGATTTGGTGAAAAAAGGATTCCATGCCGGCAAGCTGGTGAAAGAAGTAGCGTCGCGTTGCGGTGGGGGCGGCGGCGGGCGCCCGGATTTGGCGCAAGCTGGCGGCAAGGACCCAAGCAAGGTCGGCGAAGCGCTCGGTTAAGTCGAAACATGGGTGAAATCCGTTTCCTAATTGGCGCGGATCGTGTACAATGGATGTAAAAGGACGGGGTGCCTGAATAAGGAGCGAGGTGGAAACGGTGAGCTCGTTTGACCAAACGATGCAGTTTCATTTTTCCGAAGAGCCGGCGGAAACGAATGTCCGCGAAGTGTTGTTGACGGTGTATGACGCCTTGCAAGAAAAAGGCTACAACCCGATCAACCAAATTGTCGGCTACCTGCTGTCCGGCGACCCGGCTTACATCCCGCGCCATAAAGATGCGCGCGCGCTCATCCGCAAAATTGAACGCGACGAATTAATCGAGGAATTGGTGAAATTCTATTTACAGGGGCAACGAAAGGATTGACCGATGCGGATATTGGGGCTTGATCTCGGAACGAAAACGCTCGGCGTCGCGGTGAGCGATGAGCTTGGCTGGACGGCGCAAGGACTCGAGACGATCGCCATTGATACGGAGCGCGGCGATTATGGTTTAGAGCGGCTGCGCGCCCTTATCGATGAGTACGGCGTCGATGCGATCGTCGTCGGATGGCCGAAAAACATGAACGGCACGCTCGGACCGCGCGCTGAGGCAAGTGAGCGGTTCGCCGCCAAACTGCGCGAGGAGTTTTCTTTGCCCGTTGTGCTTTGGGATGAACGGCTGTCGACGATGGCCGCCGAACGGATGTTGATCGCTGCCGACGTCAGCCGGAAAAAGCGGCGGAAAGTGATCGACAAAATGGCGGCGGCCGTCATTTTGCAGTCATATTTGGACAGTAAACGATAAATTGGAGGAGAAAACATGGAACACGGAGACCGTCATATTACCGTTGTCGACGAACAAGGCAACGAGCAGCTGTGCGAAATTTTGTTTACGTTTGAATCGGACGATTTTGGCAAATCGTACGTGTTTTACTATCCGGTCGGCGCCGAAGCCGAAGATGAGGACGGCGAGACAGAGGTGCACGTCTCAGCCTTTGTCCCAGGCAATGAAAACGAAGAGGGCGAGCTGCTCCCGATCGAAACGGAAGAAGAATGGGATATGATTGAAGAAGTGTGGAATACGTTTTGCGCCGAGCAAGAAGGAGAAGACGAGGCGTAACGGACAAAACGGCTGCCTGCGGGCGGCCGTTTTTTAGCGTCCAAAGGCGAAAAATGCCGAAAGTTGTAGTATAATATGGCCGATGAAAGGAGCATTCCCGTTAGGAGCTTTTCCGGGGACTTGATCAAAAAAAGCCCTCTTGGTATGATGCAGGGGTGTCAACCACATCACTCACCATACCAAGGAGGACTTCAGATGAATTGTACACAAAACTATAAAATTGATC
>NZ_JAFWFM010000152.1:0-42995 GCF_017515625.1 Geobacillus sp. | reverse complement strand
AGATGTGGTGCGTCAGAATCTACCGTGTCTGCAGCGGTCATCCGGGACGCCGATCCATCAAGCGTTGTCGGCGCTCCGGGATGGTGGTTGGGTGTAAAAAAATGGAATACAATATCATCACTTCAAGATGAGGGATGAGAGCCCGAAAGCGCTTACGATATCAATTCCTGAAAATGGTTCGCTAACTAGTGATTTACAACGCCCGTAGTGAACCGAAAAAATGTTCTCCACAAAGTCTTGACTGACTCCGCGAGGCGCTTTCGGTTGACAACCGCCCGCAGCCGTCATAAAATAGGCGAATCAGCCATTTCCCTGCTTGCATCCTGCTGGATGTTGAGGCCAGAGTCCTGCTCCAACCATGATGAAAAAGGAGGCTAGTTCTATGTTTCGTCCCATGGCTTACAACGGAACACGCGAAGAAAATTACGCGCTCGTCATCGAACAGCTGAAATCGCTCATTTCCGGGGAACCCAACTTCATCGCCAACTTGGCGAACGCAGCCGCCTTGCTCAACCAGTTTTTCACCGACATCAATTGGGTCGGTTTTTACCTCGCAGACGGCGAGGAGCTTGTGCTTGGCCCGTTCCAAGGCTTGCCGGCATGCGTGCGCATTCCGTTCGGCAAAGGAGTGTGCGGCACGGCGGCCGCCAAACGGCGGACGGTGGTCGTTCCAGACGTTCACCAATTCCCGGGCCATATCGCCTGCGATGCGGCGTCTCAATCGGAAATCGTCGTGCCACTCATCAAAGACGACCGCGTCATCGGCGTTCTTGACATCGACAGCCCGGTGAAAAACCGCTTCGATGACATCGACCGCCGCTACTTGGAGCAGTTTGCCAGCGTGCTCATTTCCGCCTGACGAAAAAAGCGCACCAAGCGCGAAGAAGGAATCCGCTTGCTCGGATTCCTTTTTTTTACACCTTATACAAATGACCGTCATCGTGCACAAAAATGCAGTTTTTTCCTGTCTCTTTTGCCATATAAAGCGCGGCGTCGGCTCGTTTGAACAGCTGTTTTGCATCCTCGCAGCCTTGGCGCTCCCACCATGACACACCGCACGAAACGGTCACCGTCGGAATCGTTTGTTCTCTGACTTTTTCTGTGATGCGGCGGGCAATCGAAATGGCGTCAGACAGCGGCACTTTCGGCAAATACACCGCCAGCTCTTCCCCGCCCCAACGCGCCGCCACATCGCCATCGCGAATGTTGGCGCACACCGTCTCAGCCACTTGGACGAGCACCCTATCGCCCGTTTGATGGCCGTACACATCGTTGATTTGCTTAAAGTTGTCAATGTCAAACAAAATGAGCGCCCCGGATGCATCGGATCCCATGGATGTTTGGATCACCTCGTCCAAGTAACGGCGCGTATGCAGCTTTGTCAAATAATCAGTGACTACTATCTTCTCGAGCTCTTCGCGCAGCATCGCGTTCATAAACGCCAGCGTTGAATGTTGAACGAGGGATTCCAAGAGCTTAAACATCTCAAACGTAAATCGGTATGGCTCGCTGGCGAGCGCAATGCACAGTCCCTTCGTTTCCTTGTTTTGCTGCATCGGCGCCGCCATGATGGAACGAAACGAACCGAAAGCGGACACGCATACATCACCGGCAAATAAAATGTCATTTCCGCTTTGGCGCCGCTTTTCCACCCATTCGATATAGGGCTCGGACCGATGGTCGAAAAAAAACGGCGTGCTGCCTGGCAAAAGCTCCCGCTTGCCGTCGGCAAACAAGAAAAAACCGACTTCATCCGCGCCGAACGATTGTTGGATTTGCGATACCATGTACTCAATGGCTTCATGAAGCCGCGGCCGGGCGTTCAATTGGCGCATTGTGTCGTTGATCAGCTGCAAATCGGCGACAAGCCGGCGCGACTGTTCATACAACTTGGCGTTCTCAAGCGCACTTCCAGCCGTGCTCGCCAGCAGCGAAATAAAATGAATCTCTCGTTTTGGAAATGGCGCAGCGTATGGGGCGATCATTTCAATCACCCCATACACCGCCTGCACCCCTTTAATCGGGGCGTACAGCACCGAGCGCGGCGGCGCCTCCATCTCCTCGCATTGCACTTGTCCAGTCAAAAACGCCCGCAACGCCGCCGTCTGTTTTTCCCTTTCATCCAATACAAGCGTTTTAATCGGCAAATTTCCGCGCAGATGGTTGTCATGCGACAACAGAAGGTGGTAGGTGAATGATGGATAGACGTTTTGCAGCGTGCGGATAATTTCTTCAAGCACAACATCGATATGCATCGAGGAATGAATTTTTGCGGCAAAGTGATGCAGCTGTCCATACCGTTTCTCTTCGCCCTCTCCTTGCAGCACCGCGCTAAGTTTCCGAAACAATCGCGCCAAATCCGTCCGGATCTCCCACAACAACCGCTCGTCAAAACCGCCATCTTTTCGATACACGAGCTCGACCATCGCCGGTGTCTCATCGGAAAGCATGAAAAAGAGCCGGGCCGCCATATGCGGCCCACCGGCATCGACAACAGCGACTTTCCGCTCTCCATCAGCCGCGATCGGCCTAGCGTCCGGCGTCCCAACCGCGGCCGCTTCCGGATAAAAGGCAGCCCGCACCGGGTCGTACAAATAAAAAACGGCTTGCTCGAGCGCCAGCTCTTCTTTTAGCAGCGCGAGCAACTCGCCCGCCGCCGCCGAAAACGGCCTATCGTCCTGAAACGCTAAAAACCAGTGGAAAAATTTTTGTTTAAATGATTCATACCGCTTCATTTCTTCCTTGTTCATCGCCTTTTCCACCCAAACCGGCATCATCATTCCAAATAAGAGAATGGGATGACAATTTTTCTAAAAATTGCATTTTTTATTATATCATACAAATAGAGAAGAAGGGAAACAAAATGTTGACTTTATCCTCTAAAAATCATATAATAGCCTTTGTGTAA
Organism: Geobacillus sp.; assembly: GCF_017515625.1. Taxonomy (NCBI): domain Bacteria; kingdom Bacillati; phylum Bacillota; class Bacilli; order Caryophanales; family Anoxybacillaceae; genus Geobacillus; species Geobacillus sp. The sequence continues at coordinate 40,087 of NZ_JAFWFM010000152.1, read as the reverse complement.
AATATAGCAGCCTTTGTGCCCACTTTTATGGTTCATTTTGTTCCTCGACCCGCCGAGGTGCATCGTGTAACTCTTAGCTGCGAGAGCGAGGATGCATGAAAACAAAATGGCCATAATTGGTGGCGCACATCTGCTTTTATTTTACGGGAATAAAAGCGTAAGGAGGAGCAACGAATGGCTCGTTATACTGGCCCAATGTGGAAAATTTCCCGCCGCCTTGGCATCTCGTTGAGCGGCACGGGGAAAGAATTGCAAAAACGTCCGTATCCGCCTGGCCAACACGGTCCGGGGCAACGGCGGAAATTGTCGGAATATGGCTTGCAGCTGCAAGAAAAACAAAAGCTGCGCCATATGTACGGCGTGAACGAACGCCAATTCCGCAAAACGTTTGAAGAAGCAGGCAAAATGCCGGGCAAACACGGCGAAAACTTCATGATTTTGTTAGAATCGCGCCTAGACAACCTCGTCTATCGCTTAGGGTTGGCCCGCACGCGCCGTCAAGCCCGCCAGCTCGTGACGCACGGCCACATTTTGGTCGACGGCAGCCGCGTCAACATCCCGTCGTACCGCGTCAAACCGGGACAAACGATCGCCGTTCGCGAAAAATCGCGCAACTTGCAAGTGATTAAAGAAGCGCTCGAAGCGAACAACTACATTCCAGATTACTTGTCGTTTGATCCGGAAAAAATGGAAGGGACGTACACCCGCTTGCCGGAGCGTTCCGAACTGCCGGCGGAAATCAACGAAGCGCTCATCGTCGAGTTCTACTCGCGTTAAGGCGCAAAAAAGATCCGAAATGCATCAGCATTTCGGATCTTTTTTCTTAGGCGTAGCGAATCAAATAATACTTTTTCTTCCCGCGGCGGATGACCGTAAACCGCCCCTCAAGGCGGTGTTCAGCCGTTAATATGGCTCCGACGTCTTGAAGGCGCTCGCCGTTGACGTAAATGGCGCCGTTTTGGATGTCTTCGCGCGCTTGTCGCTTCGATGGCGAAATGCCGGCAGAAACGAGCAGCTCGACAAGCGGAACGTCGCCTCCTTCATGAACGAATGACGGTACATCTTTGAACCCTTGCTCAATTTCCGCCGCTGTCAAATTGGCAATGTCGCCGCTAAAGAGCGCTTCAGAAATGCGAATCGCTTGCCTGAGCGCCTCTTCGCCGTGCACGAGCTTTGTCACTTCCTCAGCAAGCGTCTTTTGGGCCGCCCGCTTCTCTGGGGCCTCACGAAGCTCTTGTTCAAGCGCTTCGATTTCCTCTTTCGACAGGAACGTAAAATACTTCAAGTAACGGATCACATCGCGGTCATCGGTGTTGATCCAAAACTGGTAAAACTCGTACGGCGACGTTTTCTCTTTGTCGAGCCAAATCGTGCCGCTTTCCGTTTTCCCGAATTTCGTGCCGTCCGCTTTCGTCACAAGCGGGATCGTCAAGCCAAACGCCCGCGCCTCGCCTTTCGTTTTGCGAATAAGCTCAAGCCCTGCCGTGATGTTGCCCCATTGGTCGCTCCCGCCGATTTGCAGGCGGCATCCTTCCGTCTCGTACAGGCGGAGAAAATCGTATGCCTGCAGCATCATATAGCTGAACTCGGTAAATGAAATGCCCGTCTCGATGCGCGATTGAACCGACTCTTTCGCCATCATGTAGTTGACGCTGAAATGCTTGCCGACGTCGCGCAAAAACGTAATGACATCCAGCGGCCCGATCCAGTCGTAGTTGTTTTTGATTTTCGCCGGATTGCCGTCCGCTTCAAAATCTAAAAAGCGGCCGAGCTGTTCTTTAATACGCGCGCTCCATGCCTCGACGGTTTCTTTGGCATTGAGCGTGCGCTCGCTTTTTTTCCCGCTCGGGTCGCCGATCAACCCCGTCGCTCCGCCGACTAGAGCGATCGGCCGGTGCCCCGCCTGCTGGAAGCGGCGCATCGTCAAAATGGTGGCCAAGTGGCCGATATGCAAACTGTCCGCCGTCGGGTCAAACCCGCAGTAGAGCGTCACCCGCTCCTCATTTAACAGTTTGCGCAACCCGTCTTCATCCGTCGTTTGGTTGACGAGCCCGCGCCATTGCAATTCCGCAAGCAAATCCATGTCCTTCACCTCTTTATAAATGTCATGCAAAAGAAAACACCCGCCCGTGATGAAGGGGCGAGTGTTCGTCGCGGTACCACCCTACTTAGAAAGCATGGTGCTTTCTCACTCATTTGGATAACGGCGCCGGCCGGCGGATGGCTACTAGGTGCCAAAAACGTTCGCCATCGCTGCTCAGGGAGGTAATTCACGCCTGCCTGTGGACTGGCTCGCACCGTCCGCCAGCTCTCTGCACCAGGGAGGCAGCCGCTACTTGTTCCCATCATCGCTTTCTCATATGAAATATATACATTATTATTACCATAGCGATGCGCTCGCTGTCAACCCTAACGCTTTTCGCACAAACGGCGAAAAATCAGCAAAATTCCACAATGTTATACGACGATCGACAAAAAGATTTATGAACAAATGCAGCGCATCGCCGCCCGCTACCCGTATTACGGAAGCGACAATGTGTATTACACCAAAGACAAGAAAACAGGAAAAATGACCTCCATCGCCAACCGGTCGAAGTCAGGGCGATGCTCATCGAAAACAAAACGGGAAAAATCATCAGCTTCGTCGGCGGCCTCGATTATGGGCGCGAGCAGTTGAACCACGCCACCCAGGCGCACCGGTCCAACGGGTCAACGATGAAACCGCTCTTAGTATACACGCCGGCGATGGAGATGGGCGTCATCCAGCCGGCGACGATCATTCCCGACTTGTCGCTTTCGATCGGTTCGTATACACCGAAAAACGCGGACGGAAAAACGCACGGGCTCGTCACGGTGCGCTATGTCTTGCAGCAATCGTTCAACATCCCGGCTGTTCGGACGTATATGAGAATTCGATCCCGCCATCCGATCGACTATTTGCATAAAATCGCGCCAGCCGTCGCCATTTTTATTTATATCGGAAGCGGCGGCGCAAAACTACGGCCTTGGCACCGAGGATACACCGATTTTCCCCAACATGCACGAATCGAGCGCTCTTTTGGTCGGCAGCACCCTCACCGCCGTCGACGCGGTTCTTTCCGGAGCGGCCGGGCATGCGCTCAACCTTGGAGGCGGTCTGCACCACGGCTTCCGCGGCAAAGCGTCCGGCTTTTGCGTCTACAACGACAGCGCGGTCGCCATTCAATACATCCGGGAGAAATACGGACTGCGCGTGTTGTACGTCGACACGGACGCCCACCATGGAGACGGAGTGCAATGGGCGTTTTACGACGATCCGAACGTTTGCACGTTTTCCATTCATGAAACGGGGCGCTATTTGTTCCCAGGGACCGGAAATGTCAACGAGCGCGGCTTAGGCGCAGGCTACGGCTATTCGTTCAACATTCCCGTTGATGCGTTCACGGAAGACGAATCATGGATCGCCGCCTATACGACCGCGCTTCGGGAAATCACCGACTTTTTCCGCCCGGATGTCATCGTGACGCAAAACGGCGTCGACGCCCACTATTACGATCCGCTCACCCATTTGTCGGTGACGATGAAAACGTACCGCGCCATTCCGAAGCTCGCGCACGAAATCGCACATGAATATTGCGGCGGACGCTGGATCGCCGTCGTCGTCGGCGGCTATGACATCTGGCGCGTCGTGCCGCGGGCATGGGCGCTCCTTTGGCTCGAGATGACAGGACAAGCCGATGTGTCCGGCCCGCTGCCAGATGAGCGGCGCGAACGTTAGCAACCGCTTTCACCCTTCGCGCTTCCGCTTGAGTGGGACGACCCGGATGACTTGTATCCCCCGATTCCGCGCAAAGCAGAGATCAGCGAAAAAAATGCCCAGACGGTGGAAAAAGCGTTGTATTTCATCCGCAGCCAGCGGCCGGCACGGTGACCGGCCGGCCGAACCGCCCTCCAAATTCAGAAACAATAGGCGAAGGGGGCTGCTTTTTATGGGCGCCATCGAGCCGGTTCGTGCCTGTTGGCGGCGCATGGGAAACGCAAACGAGAGCGCCTCGGCAGGCGCGTTCAGAGGAAACGCGAAAAAGGCTGATCCGAAAACGCTCCGCGTTTTCGGATCAGCCTCGCTCCTATTTCGTCGATTCCCGCACTTCAAGCCGGTGCGGCAAGACGACGATATGGTTGTCAACTTTCTCCTTGTTCATGTACTTCGTCAGTAACCGCATCGCTACCGCTCCGATGTCGTACATCGGCTGCACGACGGTCGTCAGCCGCGGCCGCACCATCGTCGCAAGCCTTGTGTTGTCAAAACCGACAACTTCCACCTCTTCCGGCACGCGCACGTGATAGTCTTGGGCGCTGTGGATGATGCCGAGCGCCATTTCGTCCGTGCCGGCAAACACCGCCGTCGGTCGTTCGGCAAGCTCCGCGATTTTCTCATACGCTTCCAAGCCGGAGTCGTATGAATTGTCGCCCTCAACGACCAACTCTTCGTCATATGGCACCCCGCGCTCTTCCAACGCGCGCCGGTAGCCAGCCAACTTCCGCTGGTTGATCGGATCGTCGGTCGGACCGGTCACATACGCCACACGGCGGTTTCCTTTTTCCAGCAAATACGTCACCGCTTCAAACGCCGCCTGCTCATAATCGATGTTAACCGATGGAATCTCCTCCGGCCCGACCGTCGCCTCCAGCACGATCGGCACCGATGATTTTTGAAATTCGGCGACGTGCTCTTCGGTGATGGTCCCGCCCATAAACAACAGGCCGTCCACTTGCTTGGCGAGCAACGTGTTGAGCAAATGCAGCTCTTTTTCTTTGTTTTGGTCGGAGTTGCTTAAAATAATGTTGTATTTGTACATCGTTGCAATGTCTTCGATGCCGCGCGCCAGTTCGGCGAAGAAAATGTTCGAAATATCCGGGATGATCACCCCGACCGTCGTCGTTTTTTTGCTCGCCAACCCCCGCGCCACTGCATTCGGGCGGTAGCCGAGCCGCTCGATCGCTTCCAACACTTTTTTTCGTGTCGACGGCTTGACGTTCGGGTTGCCGTTCACGACACGCGAAACAGTCGCCATCGAGACGTTCGCCTCCCGCGCCACATCATAAATCGTTACGGTCATTCCTTTCACTCCTTTTCACTCAACCGGTCAAATTCCGAATGTATGTACAACTATCATACGATACATTATCGCCAACTCGCAACGAAATCGCAACCATTTTTGCCGGTTTGTTCACAAACCGTTCACCGATAGTTTTCCCGAAACCACGCCATTGCATGAAAAGGAAGCCCGCCGTTTCCCCGTGTTTTTGTGCTGGGCGCCAACGGCCATCAGCGCAAACAGGAATCCGCCAGACAGCGCGATTCGGTTGCCCTATCATGCCGCCAACCCAACCGGCCTCCATTTCCCGCCTCGACCACAGCCTGCTTCGCACTGCCCCAAAAACAAAAGACGCCCCAACACAATGGGACGTCTTCTTTCGCCGACACACCGCCCTTTGCCCTTTACGCTTGGACGAACTGGCGCTGGAAGGCGCGCACTTCTTCCATAAACTCGTTGAATTGGGCGATGTCCATTTGCTGGGCGGAATCGGACAAGGCGACGGCCGGGTCCGGATGCACTTCGGCCATGACGCCGTCGGCGCCGATCGCCAAGGCCGCTTTGGCGCACGGGATGAGCAGATCGCGCCGCCCCGTTGAGTGGGTGACATCGACGAACACCGGCAAGTGCGTTTCTTTCTTCAAAATCGGCACAGCCGAAATGTCGAGCGTGTTGCGCGTCGCCCGCTCGTACGTACGTATGCCGCGCTCGCACAAAATGATCTGCCCGTTTCCTTGCGACATGATGTACTCAGCGGCGTTGATGAATTCTTCGATCGTCGCCGCCAAGCCGCGCTTCAGCAAAATCGGCTTATTCACTTGGCCGGCTGCCTTAAGCAGCTCAAAGTTTTGCATGTTGCGGGCGCCGATTTGGATGACGTCAATATAGTCCAAGGCGATTTCAATGTCCGCCGGCGTGACGATTTCACTGATGACCGCCAAATCAAACTCATCGGCGATCCGTTTCAAAATTTTCAGTCCTTCCACGCCGAGCCCTTGGAAATCGTACGGCGACGTGCGCGGTTTGTACGCACCGCCGCGCAGCATCTTGATGCCTTGTTTTTTCACCGCTTCGGCGACCGCAGCCACTTGCTCGTAGCTTTCCACCGCACACGGGCCCATGACAAAATATTGTTTGCCGTCGCCGATCCGCTCTCCTTTCACCTCGACGATCGTGTTTTCTGGATGCTTTTTCCGCGAGACAAGCAGCGCTTTCCGATGGTCATCTTCTTGCAATTCGAGCGCCGCTTTGAAAATTTCCTTGAAAATGTGCTGCAGCGTCGACGTTTCGAACGGACCGTCGTTATGCTCGGAAATGAGGTCGAGCATTTTCCGCTCGCGCACCGGGTCGTAGCGGTGCGTTCCTTGCGCTTCTTTGATCTTGCCGATTTCTTGAACGAGCCGCCCCCGTTCGTTGATCAGCTTCAACAATTGCAGGTTAATCTCATCGACCCTTGCCCGCAGCTCCTCCAACCGTTCGTTGCTCATGCTTCTCTCATCCTTTCGCCCATTTTCATGCATCGTTTCCGCCCCATAGCGGCCGCCGGCCGGCTGCGTTCGGGGCGCTTCCCCGTTTTGAAGATCGAAGTTTTGTAATTAGTCTTTATTATAATCGATGACTTATCGGTTGTCACGAAAAAAATGCTTTTTTGATTAAACGCTTTTAAGTGGTAAAGTTTAAAAGGAGAACAAACCGCCTGTCGCGCGGACAGGCGGCTAGGCGGTGGCTATGTTCGTTCTCAGCGCATCGTACGTAATAGCCCAATGGGACGCGTGCCAGACGACTTTGCCGTTTTCAAACAAAAGCGCCTGCGGCGATTCGTGCTTAACGCCGGTCGTCTCGGCGATGTAGTTCGAGAGCAGCCGCGCTTCTTGAACGTACAGGCAATATACCGCGAGCTCCGGGTGATCGGCGGCGAACTTTTCACATTCGCCGAACGCCGCTCGGCTGATCGGGCATGTTAGGCTATGTTTGACGAACAAAAAGCGGTTCGTTTCCTTCTTGACGCGTTCAAACTGTTCGACGGTTTCCAGTTTCTCCATTCCCACGTTCTGCTCACTCCATTCCGCTTCGGTGTCCCATCGTTTGCTCGGCGTCATCGAGCGCCGCTTCCGCTTCCTCAAACAGCTTTTGCAGCGTCTCGCGGTCGGCCGGCTCAGCGGATGGCGGAATCGGGATCGTCGCTTTTTCAGCACCGGTCTTTGCCTCTTCGCCTTCGGACGGGGCCTCAGCTGTTTTCAGCGGGATGAACTCGGCGATTTCCTTCGTTTTCTCTTTCGCTGTTTCCAACCATTCCGCCGCCGTCGTTTTCACCGGCTCCCACGTTTCGCTGCTGCTCCATTCCGCGAGCCATTGCCGTCCTTTCTCACTTGTTAAAAACATGGCCGCCGCCGCGCCGGCGATGCCGCCGACAAGCGTCCCAAGCAAAAATCCGCCGTTATTTTTCGCCATTTTGCATTCCCTCCTGTTCACGCAATCGTTCCCTTTCCCTCCATTTTTCCCTTAGATCGAGCAAAACATTTGCCCATCGCAACGTTTTGCGCCATTTTTTCCGCCCGCCGCCCGCTCGAGCCGACAGCGCCGCGGCTGTCTGCTGAAGGGCGCGGTTGAACGAGCGGACGGCGTCGCCGACTTCACTGACGGCTTCGACGGCGCTATTCAGCTTTTCCACCTTCTTTTGCACATCGCCGGCGATGTCGTTCGCCGTATGCAAAAGCTCGGTGACTTCGCGGGCCACCGCTTGCACTTGCTCCTCCGTATGGCCCACCGCCGCCGTCAGCCGGCGCAGCGTTTCCTGCAGGACGACGAGCGTCCTCGCGATGTACACGACAAGCAGCAAAAACGCCGCCGCCGCCACCGCAGCGCTCGCGTACAAAAGCCACTCCACTTCGTTTCCCTCCTTGCCGTCCGGACCGCCTCATCCCGTTTGTACCCGTTTGCCTCCGCCTTTAAACGTTCACCGCCGTCTCATTCGATTCCTGCCGCCCAACGAAAAACGGGCTGTTTTGGTCACAGCCCGCTTCCCGGCCGGCCGCTACGCGGACAGAACGGCCTGTTCGTACGCCCGTTGAAATTTTTGAATATCGCCGGCTCCCATAAACACCAACACTGCATCCGGATGCTGCTTCAACACTGCGACGTTGTCTTCTTCAAGCAGCTGCGAGCGCGGAATTTGCGCCTGCAAATCGCGGATGGACAGCTTGCCCTCGCGTTCGCGCGCCGAGCCGAAAATATCGCATAAATAGACGTGGTCGGCCTGCTTTAAACTTTCGGCAAACTCGCGCAAAAACGTCTGCGTTCGCGTATACGTGTGCGGCTGGAAAATGGCGACGACCTCGCGTCCCGGATATTTTTGCCTTGCCGCCTCCAATGTGGCGGTAACTTCGCGCGGATGATGCGCATAATCGTCAATCAACACCTGGCGCCCGACCGTTTTTTCGCTGAAGCGGCGTTTCACCCCTTGGAACGTCTGCAGCCGGGCGGCGATCGTGCCGGCGTCAATGCCTTCATAGTGGCAAAGGGCGATGACCGCGAGCGCATTCAGCACGTTATGGGTACCAAAGCGCGGGATGGAAAAAGAGGCAAAAAACGTGTTGCGCACGAACACGTCAAACGCCGTCCCTTCGGTCGTCTTGACAATATTGCGCGCCTGAAAATCGTTTTCGTCGCTAAGCCCGTAAAACAAAATCGGCACTTTCGCCTGGAGATTCGGCAAATACGGATCATCCCCGCAGGCGACAATCGCCTTGTTCACTTGTTCCGCCATTTGTTGGAAGGCGGAAAAGACGTCGTCAATATTGGCAAAATAGTCGGGGTGGTCGAAGTCAATGTTCGTCATGATTGCATAATCGGGAAAATAGGACAGAAAATGCCGGCGGTACTCGCACGCCTCAAACACAAAGTATTTGCTCCCCGGCTCCCCTCTTCCCGTTCCGTCCCCAATTAAATATGACGTAGGGTGCGCCCCTTTCATCACGTGAGCGAGCAAGCCCGTCGTCGTCGTCTTTCCATGTGAGCCGGTCACCGCGATGCTTGTGAATTTCCCCGCCAGCTCGCCCAAAAAGCGGTGGTATCGAATGACAGGGACGCCGAGTTGACGGGCCGCTTCGATTTCCTCATGCGTATCGGAAAAGGCGTTGCCGGCAATGACCGTATAACCTGGGCGGATATTGTCTTTGGAAAAAGGCAAAACCGGGATGCCCCGTTCCTCGAGCGCCTTTTGCGTAAAAAACCACTTTTCTACATCCGACCCTTGCACTGTATAACCGAGATCATGAAGCACTTGTGCAAGCGCGCTCATTCCCGTGCCTTTGATGCCAACAAAATGGTAAACTGTCATCGCTAAGCCCTCCAGCCATCTTCTCTCTGTAGAACAGTATATGATATTCGTCTAGTTTTGCCATTTGCTTCATGCCGCCGCGCCAGCGGTTTCATTTCCCCATTATAGCACGGCCGGCGGCAAAACACTACCGCCCGGAAGCAACGCCGTTGGCAGAGCGCCCGCCGTGCTCCCCGCGCCAGCGCGCCCACTCTTCCTCGCTCATCAGCACATCGCGCGGTTTGCTGCCGCGCGCTTCCGAGATGAGCCCATGATGCTCCATCATCTCGATGAGCCGGGCGGCGCGGTTGTAGCCGATGCGGAAATGACGCTGCAAACTTGACGTTGACGCCCCTCCCTGGGCGATGACAAACCGGCATGCTTCGTCAAACAGCTCGTCGTCTTCCTCGCCGAACGCCGCCGCTTGCCGGAACTCGTCCGGACTGAACATGTACGAAGGGGCTTGCTGCGCTTTCACGTGGGCGGTGACCCGCTCAATTTCTTCATCGGAAATGAAGCAGCCTTGCAACCGCACCGGCTTGGCTGACCCGTTTTCCAAAAAAAGCATATCGCCGCGCCCAAGCAGCCGCTCGGCGCCGTTCACATCCAAAATCGTGCGCGAGTCGACTTGGGAAGAAACAGAAAAGGCGATGCGCGTCGGAATGTTCGCCTTGATCAAGCCGGTGATGACGTCAACCGACGGCCGTTGCGTGGCGATCAACAAGTGAATGCCGCACGCCCGCGCCTTTTGCGCCAAGCGGCAAATCGATTCCTCGACATCGACCGGGGCGGCCATCATCAAATCAGCCAGTTCGTCGATGACGATGACGATGTACGGCAACGGCGCCTCACTTCCTCCGCTTGCACGCAGACGGTCATTGTATTTTTCAAGATCGCGCACGCCGGCATGGACAAACAGCTCGTACCGCCGCTCCATTTCGCCGACCGCCCACTTGAGCGCCCCGGCGGCCGCTTTTGCTTCGGTGATGACCGGGCTGAGCAAATGCGGCAAGCCGTTGTACGGGGCAAGCTCCACCATTTTTGGATCAATCAGCAGCCACTTCACCTCATGCGGGGCGGCTTTGTACAACATGCTGACAAGCATAGCGTTCATGCAGACGCTTTTGCCTGACCCGGTCGCCCCGGCAATGAGACCATGGGGCATGTTGCGGATATCGGTCACGACCGGCGCGCCGCTGATGTCAAGACCAAGGGCGACAGTGAGCGGAGAGCGGCGCTCGCGGAAGGCGCGGTCGTCTAAAATCTCCCGCAGCCGCACCGGACGGCTCGATGGGTTCGGCACTTCAATGCCGATCGTCCGCTTTCCGGGAATCGGAGCTTCAATCCGAATGTCTTTCGCTGCCAAACTCAGTTTAATGTCGTCCGTCAAGCTCGTAATTTTGCTTACTTTCACGCCCAAATCGGGCTGCACTTCAAACTGCGTCACCGTCGGCCCTTGCGTTGCCCCAACGACCTTCGCTCCGATATGGAAGCTCGCAAACGTCCGGTCGAGGCGGGCGCATTGTTCGCGAATCCACTGTTCGTCAGCAGACGCCGCCTCCCCGGGCGACTCAAGCAACGCAGACGGCGGCAGCGAATAGCCGTCCCGGCGCGAGCGTTCCTCGAGCTTGCGCCGGTCTTCCTTTAGCATCATCACATTGTACGGGATGCGCGCCCGTCCGAGACGGGGAGAAGACAGCCGCGCTTCTTCTTCCCGTCCGGCGCCTTTCTCCGCCCCATGGCCGCGTTGCCCCTCATCCGGTCGCGGCGCTCCTTCTTCTAGCACCTTGGTGATCTTCTCCGCCACCGTTTCATTCTCAATCGCCTCTTCAAGCCGCGGACCGGCGCCAAAGACGGACCGCTCCTCTTCCTCTTGCCCGGCGCCCCTTTCCTGCTGATCGTGCTGCCGCTCATCCGATCGCGGCGCCCCTTCTTCCGCGGCCTTGGCCATAGTCTCTGCTGCCGTTTCGCTCCCGGCCGCAACGGCGGCTTGTTCATCCGGTGGGACGGTCGCTTTGCTGCTCTCTTCCTGTTCGGGCGGCGCCAAAGAGGCGGAACGGCTTTGCTCCGGTTTAAAGTCGGAAACCGGCGTTCGTTTTGCCCCCCGCTGTTCGCCGCCCTGTCTTTGATACCCAAATACCGGCGACGGCACATCGGACGGGCGGAACGGGCGTTTTTCCGCCGTTTCCCGCGCCAGGCTGTCTGACGGGCGGCCAGAGGCCGGCCGCGTTCTTCCCCCGTCTACCAACCGCTGCGGCTGTTTCTGTTCCTCCCGCGGCTGATCGTCGGGAATGAGCGGAAACCGAAAGCGGCCTTGCGGGTATTGGTACACCACTTTCGCCTCTGCACGCTCCGGTTGAGGAATGGGCGGCTGTTCCTTCTCTTCTTCCTCCGCGAACATGCGAAGCCATCGTTTCCAAAATTTCATCGGCCGTTTCACTCTTTCTATCTCATTCATTGTCGGCAAAAACGCCGCCGGGACGGTCAAAACACGAACGGCTGGCCGACTTCGTACTCGTCGGAGAGCACAAGAATCCCTTTTTCTTGCGGGGCGTTCGGCAGCCCGAGTTCGCGCGCCGAACAAATCATGCCGGATGACCGGACGCCGCGCAGCTCGCTTTCCTGAATGACAAGGCCGCTCGGCATGACGGCGCCGATTTTGGCGACGACGACTTTCTGCCCGGCGGCGACGTTCGGCGCCCCACAGACGATTTGCAGCACTTCACCGCCGACATCGACTTGGCAGACGCTCAGTTTGTCGGCGTTCGGATGCTTCGTTTTTTCTTTCACATATCCGACGACAAACTTCGGCGACAAATCAGCCTCGATCGGTTCGTCAAAACCGTTTTTCGCCAAAATGTCATTGATGACGCCAACGAGTTCTTCATCGACATCGAGCGGGCCGTTGCCGGAAAACGGATGGTATGAAGAAGCGGAAAAAATGTTGTAACCGACCGTCTCTCCGCTCCGCTCCGAAAAAATGCGAACGACGTCGCCTCGTTTCACAAACGCCCGCTCTTCGGCAGGAATCGGCTTCAGCGACACAAGTAATACATCGCCGATTCCTTCGCGATTGTAAAATACATTCATCGGTTGATTCCTCCTTGCACCTTACGTTCTCCGTTTTTTTCCTAAAATAAAAATAGGTTCTAACTCTCCGTTTTCGTACAAAAAGGATAAGGCGGTAATCGGCACGCGGCCGCCGGCAAAAAAACTCATCGTCATTTGCGCTAGAACGTCGTAGCCGACCTCGTTGCGCAAATCGGCGATAATGAGCACATCTTGATGCGGGACGGCCAACGCCATCGTCCCTTCGATGCGCGCTTCCATTTCCGCCAAAAATGCCTCGTTCAACAACCGGCTCGCATCATAGCCGTCGTTCGTGTTGACAAAATAAAACACGTTGTCCGCCACGCGGTCTTCTTTCACCGGCGTCGGCAACGACCGGACGTTGAAACGGGCGATTTCCTTCACCCGCTCGGCGCTCCACCGCTCCGCTTTCAGCATTTGTTCATCGATCAAGCGGTACGTTTTGCCTAAATCAAGCGCATAATAAATGCGCGTTTCCGTCGTATGGCCATCGTGCACAAGCGGCACGCCTTCTTTCGTCTCCGTCGGAAACGATGTCGAGCGAATGACCGGGTAAATGTTCCGCTCGTTGCCGGAAAGCGCCGCCGCTTCTTCCATCGTTTTCAGCGTTTGTTCCACGTAATAGACGATTTCGCGCACCGCTTCATCTTTTTGATCGTGCCACTTGGCGATCACGCCGGGAAGCGAAATCGTCACGCCTTTTTTCGTGCGTTCATCCTCGATGCGCATCGCATCCTGCTTGGCGTCAAAGCGAAACGTCCAGTGCGGATGGCCGCCTAGACGCTTCTTAATCGTCTCGTACATTTGCCGGCTGTCCATTCGTTTGCCTCCTTAGCATAATAGCGTCGTCAGCCGCTCCCTTTTATCATACCGTGAACGGTCCATTTTGGCAAAAAAACTCATAGTGGCCGGCCAGTAGCTCGACGATGTGGGAAAACATCGCCGCACGCTTGATGCGCCCGTTCGTCAGCACGCCAACCGCCCCTTCATTTGCGCGAATGTTCCGCCGCCCCGTATATTCCTCCATCACCTCGCCGAGTTCTCTTCCTGCTTCAAGTCCGGCGCCGATCTCCGGCGGCAGGGCAAGGCGCGCACCCGCTGCGGTGAGAACAAGGCCGCTTCGGTCGGCCAACGCCCCCCAATTGCACAGCCACCATTGCCCGTCGATCCGCATCACGCCGCCTTCCAACCCGATGCCGATCTCCGCTCCTGCCGCGTCCAGCGCCCGTTTGGCGCGGTTCATCGCCCCAAGCCGCGTTTCTTCATCGGACAGCGGCTGGACGGAGACGCCGGAGGGCACGTCCAGCGGTACAAGGCGCCACGACGGCGCGGCGAACACCGCGCGGACGGCGGCAACTTTCGCTTCGTTTTTCGTTCCGATCGCAACAGTTTTCATCATTGGCCCTCCTTCGCATGGAAAAGGAGAAGCTGCCGCTTCTCCCCCTCCCTTTGTTCCGCTCTGCCGTTCGTTTCTCTTTGCCTAGCTGTTTTGGCGGATCGCCTCAACCGTCGCCCGGTCGCACCGTTTCACGAGCTCGACGATGAGTGCTTTCGCCGCCGCATAATCGTCGACATGAATGATCGCCGCATGCGTATGAATGTAGCGGGCGCAAATGCCGATCACCGCCGATGGCACGCCGCGGTTGGCGACATGGACTCGCCCGGCGTCTGTCCCCCCGCCCGAGGAAATGAAAAATTGGTACGGCACATCAAGCGACTCGGCCGTATCGAGCACAAATTCGCGCATGCCGCGGTGCGTGACCATCGTCCGGTCGTACAGACGGACGAGCGCTCCTTTCCCGATATGGCCAAACGCCTGCTTGTCGCCGGTCATATCGTTCGCCGGGCTCGCCTCAAGGGCGAAGAAGATGTCCGGATTGATCATCGTGGCCGCCGTCTGCGCCCCGCGCAGCCCGACTTCTTCCTGCACAGTCGCGCCGGCGTACAGGACGTTCGGCAGCGCAGCGCCTTGGAGCTCTTTCAGCAGTTCAATCGCCAACCCGCAGCCAAACCGGTTGTCCCACGCCTTCGCCATCACCGTCTTCCCGTTCGCCAACGGCGTAAACGGGCTGACCGGCACGATCGGCTGGCCGGGGCGAATGCCGATTCGCTCCGCGTCGTCGCGGCTTTCCGCACCGATGTCAATGAGCATGTTTTTCAGGTCCATCGGCTTATTGCGCTGCTCTTCATCAAGCAGGTGCGGCGGAATCGAGCCGATGACGCCGATGACCGGCCCGTTGTCCGTAATAATTTGCACGCGCTGGGCGAGCAGCACTTGGTTCCACCAGCCGCCGAGCGTTTGAAAGCGGATCATGCCGTTGTCGGTGATCGCCGTCACCATAAACCCGACCTCATCCATATGACCGGCGACCATCACCGTCGGGCCGGTTTCGTCGCCGCGCTTGACGCCGAAAACGCTGCCGAGCCGGTCTTGCACCACTTCGTCGGCATACTTCGCCAGCTCTTGGCGCATAAACTGGCGCACCGGATGTTCATAGCCCGGCGCCCCCGGCAGCTCGGTCAACGTCTGAAACAATTGGAGCGTTTCTTCATTCATCGCCTATCTTCCTTTCTGTTTTCAGTTCCTTTTCCCGTTCTGCTTACCTATTTCGCCAAAATCGGCTATACTAAACCGTATCAAGGCAAAAGGAGGACCGAACGCATGGCTTGGAAAAAATGGATCGTTGGCGCCGCAGTGGGCGCCGCCGCCATCTGCGCCGTCCGCGCCGCCGCAAAGCCGACGCTTCTCGCGCCGGAACAAGCGCTCGCGATGGCGAAACGCGCGCTCGGCGGACCGCTCCCCATTCGCGGTTCATGGATTCAAGTTGCGCCGGAGCAGTATGAGAAAAACGGGTTGACGTACACTGTTTACCGCGGCGGCGTTTGCCGCGATGACGGGGACGCGGAATTTTTCGTCAACGCCTACACCGGCGCGGTCATCGAGGCCAAACCGTTATAGCGACGGCCGGTTCCGCTTCACCGCTGCGGCGATCGCGCCGTCCGCCTGCCATTTCACCGCCCGGTAATAAGCGTCGTGGTAAAACGTAAACCAGGCGTTTCGCTCCATGCCGTACGGGATCCATCGCTGTTTGGCAAAAATGGAATCCATCGGGTAGTCGTCGTACGCCATCACCCAAAGCACGTTTTGATGGGCGTGCGTCCCGAGCAAATCGCCAAGATGAATCGCCATCTCCCCGTCTGATTCGATCACCACGATCGCATGGCCGGCGCTGTGGCCGACGGTATGTATAAGGCGGATTCCCGGAACGACTTCGGTCTCTTTCGCAAACGGAACGACTTGTTCGGCGATCGGTTCCCAGTTTTCTTTCCAATACGTATTTCTCGAACGAATGTTCGGGTTTCGCATCTCATCCCACTCAACATCCGACACGATGACCGCCGCCCGCGGAAACGCCGACACGAGCCGCCCGTCTTCCCACACTGTCAAGCCGCACGCATGGTCAAAATGAAGATGCGTCATGATGACAATGTCAATGTCGCAGCGCGCAAGCCCAAGCGCGGCAAGCGATTCATCGAGCGACGATTCTTCGGTGACGCCGAAGTTGCGCTTTTGTTTGTCGGTCAGCTTGCCGTTGCCGATGCCGGACTCAATGAGCAGCCGCTTGCCGCCCGCTTCAACCAAAATCGGGTCGGTGCGCAGCTCAATCTGGTTGTTGTCGTTTGGCGGATACTTTTTCGACCAAAGCGGCTTCGGAACGACGCCAAACATCGCCCCGCCGTCCAGGTGAGTGACGCCTCCGTTCAGCCACGTCAAGGTGATTTGCCCGATTTTCAGCTGTTCCATGTCCATCTCCCCCTTCCTTAGTGTACCATTTTCTTCATAATCGAGAAAGAAAAAAATCGCCCCGCCGTTCCGTTCTAAACCGATGGGGAAAACGGCGGTGTTCCGTGGGCGAACCGGTGCGGTTCAACATTTTTCTGTTTGAGCCGACGATCATATCGATGACCAAAAACGGGATGAAAATCGGTGTGGTGCAACATGTTTCCGTTTGAGCGGGGCTGACCCAAAAGGCTGTCTGTCTTCAGGATAGACACAAAATATAGCGCGGAAGAAGCGATCGGTGTATATATAAAAACGAAAGGGGGTGTCCCGATCCTTTTGGGACACTGCCTTTTTTTGTAAGGCCGGAAACGCTCATCCGCTTTGAAGTTCGCAGACTGGGCCGGCATCGTGCCCTCTTGGTCGCGGCAGCGCAGCGTCCGCCCCTGTCGGCTTTTCGTAAAACAAAAAAGAGCCCCGCCTGTTGGGGCTCTTCCGTTTGCGGCTACGCCCGCCGCGGGCGCACCGCCTCGCAGCGGTAAATGCGGTTGCCTTTAGCGGAAAACTTCTCCTCGTATTCGGTCATCACATTGCCTTCGACATCGCTCCGATGCAAATCGAGCTGAACCGCCGCGAGCACAAAGCCGTATTGCGACAAGCTGACGAGCGAGTATTCAAAAAACGACTGGTTGTCCGTTTTCAAATGAATGTCGCCGTCTTCCGTTAAAATGCGTTCATAAAGCGCCAAAAAATCCCGATATGTAAGCCGCCGCTTCTCGTGCCGCTTTTTTGGCCACGGATCGGAAAAATTCAAATAAATGCGGGAGACTTCCCCGTCGGCAAAAAATGTGCCGAGGTCTTTCGCATTGGCATTGAGCAGCCGCACGTTCGGCAGCTCGCTCTCAATCAGCTTGTCAAGCGCTGATACGAGCACGCTCGGATACAGCTCGATGCCAATGAAATTGAGATCGGGATGAAGCTTCGCCATTTCGGTGATAAATTTCCCTTTCCCCGTGCCGATTTCAATATGGATCGGCCGCTCGTTGCCGAACAGTTCGCGCCATCGCCCACGCCTCGCTTCCGGGTCGGGAATGACGTAATGCGGATAAGCGGCGATTTTGTCTTTCGCCCACGGTTTGTTGCGCAAACGCATACGGACACCTCTGCCTCGTTGAATTTGTCAGTTTGACGATATCATAGTCGCGCCCAAAGAAGCAAACGCTCGGGCATAAACGCTGCTGCGCCCGGGCATATTAACAACGTACAGCTTTGCTTGAAGGATGGTGATCGACATGACGCTCGACCATAACGACCAATTGACCGTGCTCCGCGATATTTTATCCGAACATCAACTTGATTGCTGCGGAACCGTCTCCGAATGTGAACAAATTGAGCGGCTTGTAAAGTCGCTGCTTGCCAATAGCGAAGTGAACGCCCATGTCAAGCAAATTCTTCCGAACATTTACGCCTACGGCCAAGACGGAAAATACAGCGCCGATTTAAGCGCCCACATTTCCGCTCATCAAAGCCAGCTCGCCGACTGGGTGAACGAGCTCTCCTGAACAGGGGGCGGCGCCAAACCGCCGCGCTTTGCGCTGCCGCTTCGGTGCACGTCAAAGCGGGTCGGACAACACACGGTGCAAAAACTGGAGCGACTGCTCCTTTTCTTTTTTCCAGTCCTTTCCCTTCGGCCAAAACAGCGAGTAAAGCGTATGGGCGATCGTATACCACTTCAGGCGGAGGCCAAGCTCCTCCGTCCACGCCAACCCATACTCGCGCAGCCACGCTTCCCATTCGGCGCGTGGAATGTATAGATGAAGCAGTGTGCCGATGTCAATGGCCGGATCCGCAATGACCGCCCCATCCCAATCGATCAAGTACAACGTGCCGTCATCGGCAAGCAGCCAATTGTTATGATTGATGTCACAGTGGCAAACGACATATTGATCAGCCGGCAGGAGCGGGACGCGCAGCTCAAGCCAGCCGAGCGCTTCGGAAACGGCCGCCGAACCGAGCGGATGGCGCCTCTGCTGCTCAGCGAGCGCAGCGAACATCGCCTTAGGGTGCAGCGGCGTTTTGCCAAGCCGCTGAAGCATCGTCACGAGTTCTTTCGAGCCGTGAATTTTCTTCAGCAGCGCCGCCACCTGCCTGCTCTTCATTTCATGCGGCTTCAGTTCCCGCCCGTTCAGCCATTGCTGAGCCGTAAACACATCGCCGTTTTCCAGCCGTTTCGTCCATACGAGCTTCGGGACGATGCCCTCGGCAGACAGCACGGCAAGAAACGGGGAAGAATTCCGTTTCAAAAACAGCTTCTTTCCCTCATATTCCGCAAAATACGCATCCCCTGTTGCACCGCCAGCCGGAGTGATCGCCCACTCCTTACCTAGTAACTGTTCCAAAGCATGTTCACCTGCGACTTAAAGTACAAATAAAAAGGACGGCCATCCCGCAGCCTGCTTCCGTCCATGTTACTTGTATTATACTGAAATACAACCCCGGCATGCAAACATTTTTCTTGCCAAACAAACCTCCTAGAAATAGGCAAGGCGCGGCAGCCGCTTGGCGTTCGCCATCGTCGCTTTTTGCTCCGGAGCGAGCGGCGTCGGCAAGTCCCAGCCTTCCCCATAGACGAGAATGGACGGGTCGATCGCATCGAGCGCGTCGCGCACCGACTTCATCGTTTCGATATCATGCACGCCCATCAAATCAAAACGAAACCCGTTTATGCCGTACTCTTTCGCCCAAAACACCACTGAATCGACAATCCAGCGGCGCGCCATCCGCCGCTCGGAGGCGATATCGTTGCCGACGCCGGTGCCGTTGGCCGGCCGGCCGTAGGCGTCATAGCGGAAGTAATAGCCGGGAACAAGCTTCTCAAGCGGCGACTGCTCCCGGTCGTACACATGGTTGTACACCGCGTCCATCACGACGCGCAAGCCGTTCTCCTGCAGCGCGCGGATCGCCTGCTTCAGCTCGACAATGCGCGCGTATGGGTCATGCGGATCGGTGGCATAGCTTCCTTCCGGCGCATATAGATGAAGTGGATTGTATCCCCAGTTGTAGGCCGCTTGTGGATCGCGCTCATCGACCCCGGCGAAATCGGCAAACGGCATGAGCTGGACATGGGTGACGCCCAGCTCCTTCAAATAGGAAAGCCCAGTGACGGTCCCGTTCGGCCCGCGCGTATGTTCCTCCGTCAACCCGAGGTATTTTCCTTTCCAGACGGCGCCGCTGTCAGGATGGCTCGTAAAATCGCGGATGCTCAGCTCGTAAATGACGGCATCGGTCGGCGACGGGCATGGCGGAAGCGGCGGAGCAGGCTTGGCCAGCTTCGTTTTTTCCCAATCTACGATCACGCCATACTCTCCGTTGACCGAGACAGCGGTCGCATACGGGTCAACCGCCTCGCGCCAGACGCGGTTGATGCAGGCGACATACATATAGCGCGCCCGCTCCCAGTCCCCGGATACGGCCACCGACCAGACGCCGCGCTCCCCGCGCACAAGCGGCACATAGCGGACATCGCCATGGTCTGGATGGACGAGCTTGACGCTCACGGCAGTGGCCGTCGGCGCCCAAACGCGGAAGATCGTCTGCTCTTTCGCATACTCCACGCCAAGCTTTCCGTCGTAAAAAAACTGGTCATCAAACGCTGCCGTCCGCACCACCGCCCCGATTTGCACATCGGAATCCTCCCCGGAGCGGGCGCGAATCCAATGCGTCTCTCCAAATTGAAACGGCACCGAAAACCAGCACACATATTTGACCGCATCGCCCAAGTCCTCCTTTTGTTGCACCACAAGCGGGATGTCTTCTCCGCTTGGCGCCGTCATCACAAACGGCTCCATGTTGTCGAGGCAGCGCGCTTTCGGCACGATCACTGTTATTTGATCGATCTCGTCCAAATAGGCGGCAAACGTTCGGCTGATGTGAAGCATCGCGGTTCACCTCCTTTTTTTGCCTCCCGTTAGTACTATCATACGCAAAAGAAAAAGGGCGGTGCCAAAAAAAACAGCCGGTCGCCCCATCGATGCACACATGATTCTATTGTTGCCACTCATCAACGCCGCTATTCCCGTCATAACGGCGGCTCGAAAAGCTGATGCAATGCCTGAGCAGTGCTTCAGCCGCCTTCAGCTGCCCGTGCCGAAGCGGCAGAGCCGAGCCGCGCAGGCGGGAAAACCATGATTCATAGTTTCGCTTATCGATATAGCGGACAAATGGAAAGAGATGGCCACTGTCAATGTAGCCATAGCGGTTGACAACCGCCAGATGGATCGGCCACTCCACACCGTGCCGGCGGAAAATGTCCGAAACGATTCCTTCCGTCCGCCGCAGCGAGATAACCGGGTTGACCCGCTTCACTGTGTCCGCTCCGGCGCGTTCCACCCAAAACCGGCCGGTGGAGGCGATGACGACGTTGTCCGGCTCCCCTTCGACAAACGCGAGACACCAAGCGGCCGCCGGCGTCAACAAAATCGTCTCAAGCTCGACGGCCGCCTTGCCGGCTGCCGCGACTGGCCGGTAAAAACATAAATAGGTGTCCGGAAACCGCTGCAAAAAATATTTCAACCTTTCATCGCCGTACCATGCTTCATCCACAAAAGAGATGTGCGTCATCGTTGAACTCGCCCATCTCAGCTGGAGCTCAAACAAATCGTCAAGAAACTGCCGCTTCAGCTCATCGAGGGTGGCCGCCCGGCTCAAAGACGGGGCGGGCGGCCGTTCTTCGTCCATCTCCGGCTCCGGGCCGCGGCGCCAGCGGCCGATGAGCCGCTCCCACCATGACGGCTTGTCAAGCAAAAAGTCCCACGTTTCTTCCGGTTCCCGCCGCGCGCCATCGGCGTCCCGCTCCGCCTCCCAACGCGCTTTCGCCTGCTCCCATTGCCATTGTTTCAGCCGGATAAACTCCGGCACATAATGATACACATCCGTTTCATAGCGGGAAATATAATCCCGCAGCTTCAAAAGCTGCCCCATGCCTTCACCCGCTCCGGCCGTCCGGCGCGCCAAGCAACGGGAACGCGGCGATCGTCTCGTATTTCGGCGTTTTCTCCATATTCGTCCGGTACAGCACGATTTCCGGCACCGAAAACACCGTCGAAGCGGCTGGAAGCGAACGGAGCGCCTCCAGCTGAAACGGCGCCTCGCCCTGCCATTTGCGGGCGATCGTAATATGCGGGGCAAACGGCCGCCGGTCGAGGGAAAAGCCGAGCGCAAGGCACGCTTCATACACATCGCGTCGCAGCTCGTTCAACGCAGCCTCCTCTTTCACCCCTTGCCAAAAAATGCGCGGCGCCGTCCGCTCCCCGAACGTCCCCAGTCCGGCAAGCGCGAGGGAAAACGGGGCGCTTTTGGCGGCGACGGCGGCCATCGCTTCGCACAGCGGCGCCATTTTCCCCGGCGGCACATCGCCTAAAAACGCGAGGGTGATATGATAATCCTCTTCATGCACCCATGTGCGAAACGGCAGCGATGACGACGCATCCCCCGAAAATCGGGCAATGGCTTGTTTCGCTTCAGACGTCAGCGGAACAGCGATAAAATAATGGCTTCGTTTCACTTCTCTTCACCTGCCGTTCGTTCTCGTTTTGCGAGCAAAAGGAGCACGAGCACACCCATGATCGTGCAGATGCTAAAAAACAAGTAGACAGCGCCGATCTGCCAACGCTCAAGCAAATATCCGCCCACCAACGTGCAAAACCACGCGCCAAGGCCGTTGCCGACCGCTGAGTATAACGCCACCGCCGTCGCCTGCACCCGCTCCGGCGCCAGGCGGCGCGCATATTGCAGCGCCGTCGGGATCGCCAGACCGACCGAACAGCCTTGCACGACCGTCGTCATATACACAAACCAAAGCGGCGGGTCGGCCGCATACGCCAGCCAGCGAGCCGCCGAGATGAGCGCCGCCAATAGAAGAAGCCGCACCATGCCGAAACGGCCGATGAGCCGATCCGCCGCTTTCATAAACGGCGCCTCGCTGCCGGCGGCAAACAAAAAAGCAAGGCCAATGCCGGTCAACGTCCCGCCCAGCTCATGAATGAGCAACCCGAAATACGAATTGTTGGCCAAAATCGGGCCAAACAATAAAAACGTCGCCACAAGCAGCAGCCGAAACGGGCGGGACGCCAGCAGCCCGCGCACGTCCTGCCGCGTCAGCGCCCCCGGCGCCCCCATCGGATAGCGCGGCAGGCGGGTGGCCAAAGCCGCCGCGGTGAGCAGCGCCAACGAAAAGGCGTAAAAAATGACCGCAAAGGCGATATGATCAGACAACCAGCCGACGGCCAGCACCGCCATCGCAAACCCAAGCGACCCCCACAGCCGGATCGCCCCGTAGTTTCCTCCCTGTTCGTGCACATGGCGAAGGGCGAGGCTGTCGGAAAGCGGAACGATGGCGCTTTGCATCGCTGACAGCAGCACGGTGAGCACAACAAACAGCCGATAGCTGCCGGCGAGCGCATACATGACCCCAAACAGCGCCGCCAGCACGAGCGCTGCCAGCAAAAGGCCGACCGGTTTGCGCGTGTAATCGGCCGCCGTGCCCCAAAGCGGCTGGGCCGCCATCGTCACGATCGGAGGAAGCGACATGATCCAGCCGATCGCCGCCCCCGAAAGGCGCGCCTCTTCCTGCAAATAGACGGACAAAAGCGGAAACAACGCACCAAAAGCAAAAAAGATGAGAAAGTAAAAGAGCGGAAACACCGTTTTTCGCGCTGCCGCCCCCCGTTTGAACGCCTCTTCCATCCCGTCCCCCCTTTCGTGAAAACAACGCCCGCCCCGCTCTCTTTTTCGCCGGAGCGGCGGACCGCCGTTTATTTCGCCAGCTCGTAGATCGCCTGCGCGTAAATGGCGGTCGCTTTCACCAAATCGTCGATTTCGATATACTCATCTTTCTGGTGGGCGACATCCGGACGGCCCGGAAACAACGCGCCAAACGCCACCCCGGCGGTCAAGGCGCGGGCGTATGTGCCGCCGCCGATGGCCAAAAGCCGGGCCGGCTCGCCCGTCTGCTCTTCGTAGACGCGCTGAAGCGTGCGGACAAGCTCGTGGCTCGGATCGATATAATGAGGCTTCGTATCGCTGAAACGGCTGAGCGCGAATCCATGTTCAGCCGCAGCGCCGGCGAGCGTCCGGCGGATCGCGTCGCCGTCGGCCGTCACCGGATAGCGGATGTTCAGCCCAATCGTTCCGCCATGCCGCCGGTCATACGACAGCACCCCGACGTTGACGGTCAATTCGCCGCTTTGTTCGTCCCGATACGCAAGGCCAAGCCGCCGGCCGCTGGCATCGCCGAAAAAGGCGGAGGTCACAAACTGAACGAACGGCCGGCTTCGGCCATCGAGCGGAAGCGACGCCAAAAACTGCGCCAAATAGACGCCGGCGTTTTTGCCGCGCTCCGGCTCGGCGCCATGAGCGGACACCCCTTCCAATTGAAAGACGACGGCCCCTTCGCTTTGCCTCATGCTCCCCTTTACGCCGCGCTCTCGGCAAAACTGTTCATAGAGGCCAAGCAGCTCCTCCGTCCGTCCCGCTCCTTCCACCACCGCTTCGGCCGCATCCGGCACCATATTGTAGCGGCGCCCGGCTTGGAATGAGGCAAGCGCGAGCCCTTCCGCCTCCGCCGATTCAGGCGGTCGGTACGACAAATCGGCGTCAATGATTCCTTTTTCGGCATGAATGATCGGAAAATCAGCATCCGGCGCAAACCCGACATCCGGCATTTCTTCCCGCTGAAAATAATGAGCGACGCAACGCCAATCGCTTTCCTCGTCGCCGCCGAGGATAAGCCGCACCCGCTTGCGGAGCGGCAAGCCGAGTTCTTTGACGATTTTCAAGGCGTAAAACGCCGCGACGGTCGGCCCTTTGTCATCGATCGCCCCGCGCCCGTAAAGGCGGCCATCCTTGACCTCAGCAGCAAACGGATCAACGGACCAGCCGTCCCCTGCCGGCACGACGTCCAGATGGCCGAGCACGCCGATGAGCTTCTCCCCTTCTCCCATTTCGATATGACCAGCATAGCCGTCGACGTTTTTAATGCGAAATCCTTCTTCTTGACCGCGAGTTAACATGTAATCGAGCGCCTCCGCCACCTTCGGGCCAAACGGCGCCCCCGGTTTCGCCCCGCCGTCATCGCGGACGCTCGGAATGCGGACAAGCGCTTGCACGTCGCGGACAAGATCGTCTTTTCGTTTCTTCGCTTCGTTCATCCAGTCGATGTTCAACGCCATTCTTCCTTTCCTTATTCAACACCCTTTTGTTGCCAACGTATCATATCAAAAACAGGAAGTCAAAATGTTTCATTCGTTGCAAATCGATTTCCGTTTCATGACAAAATGTTGAAATTTTTCGTGAATAGAGGCAACCGGGTAGCATTTCCCCCCTCATTTCGTGTACAATGGTAGTAAACAGACAAAGACATCTCTCATCTGCTAGCAGTCGGTTGTGCCATGCGAATGATGCTAAGATAGGGAGTGGTCTTTTGAAACCTTCAACACATCGGATGCTTACCCGCATCAAATCCGTGTATATGTACATTAGCGAAAAAGGAACGGTTACGACCCAAGAGCTTGTTGATGAGTTCGGCACCACCCCACGAACGATCCAGCGCGACTTAAACGTGCTTATGTACAACGATCTCGTTCTCAGCCCAAGCAAGGGCAAATGGACGACCACAAACAAAAAAGTGCGCATCTCTTCGTAAACCCGGTGCCAATAGGGTAGGCAAGATGGGAGATGAACGCGAACCATTTTTCCACAGATGAATATCCACTATTTTTCCATAAAAAAGGAACCGCGTTAGGTTCCTTTTTTTTCGTCCGTCTCTGGCCGGTATTGCTTCAACATGTCCACCTCTTCGTCCGTCAATTCCCGATACTCACCGACCGCCAAATCCGGATCAAGCGGCAGCGGCCCCATTTGAATTCGTTTTAAATAGACGACCCGCTTGCCGACCGCTTGAAACATCCGCTTCACTTGATGGAACTTCCCTTCGGTGATCGTCACCTCGACATCGGAACGAAGGCCGGATTTCAACACAACGAGCTTGGCCGGTTTTGTTTCATAGCCGTCATCAAGGACGACGCCGCGCTGAAACGCCGCGACATCCGCTTCCGTCACTTCCCCGTCCACGACGGCAAAATACGTTTTCGGCACGTGTTTTTTCGGCGACAACAGCTGATGGGCGAGCTGGCCGTCATTCGTCAAGAGCAGCAGCCCTTCCGTATCTTTGTCAAGCCGCCCGACCGGAAACGGGGAAAACGCCCGGTCTTCTTCTTCAAGCAAATCGACGACCGTCTCTTCCACGGCATCTTCCGTCGCGGAAACGACCCCCGAAGGCTTATTCATCATCAAGTAAATGAATGGCTTGTACTCGACCGTTTCTCCCCAAACGGTCACGATTTGCTCATCCGGCCGCACTTTCGTTTTCGCATCACGAACCGGCGCGCCGTCCACTTTCACCGCTCCGGACTTGAGCAGCTTTTTCACTTCCTTCCTCGTCCCATACCCCATATGGGCGAGCAGCTTGTCAATGCGCAGCTCCACAAATCTCCCTCCTAAAAAAATGGCCTTCATTAGGCGTTCATCTAGTCCGTTTCCGCCTTCCCCCATACACTGTGAAGGAAACATCAAGAAGGGGGATTTACCGATGAATGAATATTACTATTATGTCCCAACGTTGGATGATTACCGTCAACAGCCGCCAGCCAGCCAATTTTGGCCCGGATACCCAGGCGGGCCATTCGCCAACTGGGCGCGGCGCATCGAACGGCTTGAGCGGGCCGTCGAACGGCTCGACCGCCGGCTCGACCGGGTGGAAAGCCGCCTCGATCGCGTCGAACGCCGGCTCGGCCTGTCGTAAGCGAAATGGAGAAAGAAGGCGGGGACGACCGCCTTCTTCTTTTTTTGCTGCAAGCCGAACGGCATGGGGGAGGGCGAAAAACAGCCGTCGTCGAACCCTTTCGCTCGGGCGCCGCGATGTTCGCAAGAAGCGCCGTCCGCCAGGCTCCCGGCCTAAACGAGCCGCTTCTAGGAAACGGCCGATCCCCCCATACACCCTCGTCTACGATACCGCCTTTTTCTCTTTCCGGCGCCAAAACGCAAACCGGTCGCCAAACAGCGCCGAAAACAACCCGAAGCGGATGCTGAGAAACAAGTAGACGGCCGCCCCGACCGCTGCGCCGATGGAAACAGCGCCCACCGATTCAGCGGTGCCGGCGCGGTAATCGATCCATCGGGACGCCAGCGCCTCGACCCCCATAACCGCCGCTGACATCGCCGCCGTCAGGATGGCCATAAACGCCGTCCGGCGGGCGACAAACCGATAGCGGTAGCGCGTGCGGCGCTGAATGACCCATAAGTTGAACGCCACCGAGACGAAATAGCCCGCCATCGTGGCCACAATGGCCCCGACGGCCGACCATTTCATAATGAGCGGCGTGTTGAGCAAAAGCTTCACAAGCAAGCCGGCTGTCAAACTGACGACCGTAAACCGCTGCTCGTTGATGCCTTGCATGATCGCCGCCGTCACAGAAAACAAAGCGTACAAAATCGCCGCCGGCGCATACCAGCGCAACACTTGTTCACCAAGCGGATCATAGCTGTAAAACGAGCTGTACACCGGCCCTGCCAGCACCGCCATGCCAATCACCGCCGGGAGCGTTAAAAACATGAGCACTTGAAACGTCTGGTTCAAATATTGCCGCAGCGCTTTCCAATCTTGCGCGACATACGCTTTCGTAATCGTCGGGATGAGCGCCAAGCTGAACGAGGTCGCGAGCGTCACGGGGATGACGACGAGCTTTTGCGCCCACATGTTGAACACGGAATACGCGTGCTCCGCGATGCTCCCGCGGCCCGCCGCCGCCATCGCGTGATTGAACGTAAACTGATCGACGAGCTGGTACAGCGACATCGACAAGCCGACAAAAACAAACGGAATCGAAGAAAGAAGCAGCTCTTTATACATCGCCAAAAGCGACACGTCCGCTTCGCCGCGGTCACGCGCAAGCAGCGACTGCAAATACGGACGCCGCTTCCACCAATAGACAAGCAACACCAAAAGCCCCGCCGCCGCCCCGACAAACGCGGCAAACGTCGCCGCGCTCACAGCGGAGACGATCGAGCCGTCCATCAGGCGCAAAATGACGTAGCACGCCCCAAGCAAAAACGCGATGCGCGCGATTTGTTCGACGACTTGCGACAGCGCCGTCGGGCCCATCGACTCATGTCCTTGGAAAAATCCGCGGATCAAGCTCATCACCGGCACGATGAGGAGCGCAAAGCTGACCGCGCGGATGACGGCCGTGACGTCGTCGACCGAGTTGACGTTCGTTTTCGCATCGATGACGTGCGGCGCCAAGATGGGCGCCAGGGCGTACAAAATGAGCCATGAGGCGATGCCGCTTGCGATCATCAAGACAAGGCCGGAGCGAAAGAGCCGATAACCGACGCCGTATTCCCCAAGCGCGTTGTATTTCGACACAAACTTTGACACCGCCACCGGCAGCCCGCCGGTCGCCAAGCTCAAAAAAATTTGGTACGGCACATAGCCGTATCCGTACAGCGCCCCGCCGCGCTCGCCGACAAGATGGTAAAACGGGATGACGTAAAATAAACCAAGAAGGCGAGAAATCATCACGCCAGCCGTTAAAATAAACGTGCCGCGCAGCAGTTTCGATGTTGACATATGACCCCTTCCCTAGCCATGGACGTTGAAAATGATAACGTATCTATTTTACCATAGTTGTCAATGGAACGAAAAATATCGGCCACGCGCAGAAAGAAAGGGTGGAATGAACATGGGATACGACGTCATCATCATCGGCGGCGGTACGTCCGGGCTCATGGCGGCCATCGGCGCCGGCGAAGAAGGGGCGAAGGTGCTCTTGTTGGAAAAAGGAACGAAGCTCGGGCGCAAGCTCGCCATCTCCGGCGGCGGACGCTGCAACGTGACGAATCGGCTGCCGGTGGATGAAATGGTCCGCCATATTCCCGGCAACGGCCGCTTTTTATACAGCGCCTTTTCCGTATTTAACAATGAAGACATCATCCGCTTTTTTGAGCGGCTCGGCGTGCCGCTCAAGGAGGAAGACCACGGCCGCATGTTTCCCAAAAGCGACAGCGCCCAGTCGGTCGTCGACGCGCTTGTTCGCGAATTGTCGCGCCTTGGCGTCGATGTTCGACTTGAATCGCCAGTGGCGGACGTGTTGTATGAACAAGGAAAAACAGTCGGTGTTACGCTGAAAAGCGGGGAGACGATCCACGCCCGTGCGGTTGTCGTCGCCGTCGGCGGCAAATCGGTGCCGCAAACCGGCTCAACAGGCGACGGCTATCCGTGGGCGGAAAAAGCGGGTCACACGGTGACCGAACTGTTTCCAACCGAAGTTCCGATCGTCTCGCATGAGCCGTTCATCCGAGAGCGGACGCTGCAAGGCTTGTCGCTGCGCGACGTCACGTTAAGCGTCTTAATGCCGAATGGCAAACCGATCATCACCCACCGGATGGATATGCTGTTTACGCACTTCGGCATTTCCGGCCCAGCTGCTCTCCGCTGCAGCCAGTTTGTCGTTAAGGCGTTGAAAAAAACGGCGGACGGCGCGGTCAAAATGAGTATCGACGCGCTTCCGGACGTGACGCAGGAAGAGCTGTTTCAACAGTTCGCCAAGCTGTGCAAAGAGGAGCCGAAAAAGGCGATGAAAACGATCGCCAAAACGGTGCTTCCCGAGCGGTACGCCGTCTTTTTGCTCGAGCGGGCCGGCATCGACCCGCACGCCTCTGCCGGCACGGTCGGCCATGAGGCGCTGCGGGCGTTTGTCCGACAGTGCAAACAATTTACCTTTTACGTCCACGGCACGCTGCCGCTTGAGAAAGCATTCGTCACCGGCGGCGGCGTGTCGGTCAAAGAAATTGAGCCGAAAACAATGGCCTCCAAATGCATGGCCGGCCTTTACTTTTGTGGGGAAATTTTGGACATTCACGGCTACACGGGCGGCTACAACATCACCGCCGCCCTTGTCACCGGGCGGCTCGCCGGCGTGAACGCCGCCCGCTATGCATTGGCGGAAAAAAACGGGGCGATCGGCTCCGCGGGGCAGACGGCAACGAATTGACCGCCATCCTCATGCCCCTCGGGTGCTCCGGGGCTTTCGCTGACATTCCGACAACGCCCGTCTTCAAGGCGGGCGATCGCAAAATTTCGCCGCCTGAAATGGAAATGCCGAAACGAAAAAAGCGTCGCCCGCTTTGGGGGGGATCAGCACGAAAACGGCCAAAGAATCCCGCAGTCTGGAGCCGTGTGAAGTGTCAAGTCCGGTAAATGACCATGGCGGAAAAACAGTAGATTTGCTCGCCTTCCGATTCCATCGCCGCCACGCTGTACTTGACATCGATCAACTGTCCGTCTTTCAATCGGGCTAAAAAATCATTGACCGCCGCTTCCAAATCTTTTTCATGCTCTTTATCAAACACTTTCACTTTGTACATCGCCATTCCCCCGTTTTCTTTTTCCTTTTCCACGCATTTAGGGAAAATCCTGCCCACAAAAGGCGTCACGCGCCCCCGAACAGCGGGACGCGTGACGTCAGAAACTTCATTCGTCTTAATACACTCCAACCGCATTGAACGCCTGTTTCACCGAGTTGACTTCTTGGCTTGTCGACCCGTACAAATCAGCGGCCGCTTGCACGCAGGCGGCGCGCAGCTGGCTGAAGTTCGACGTCGGCGTCAAATAGTAGACAAGCGCCCGGTAGAAAATTTTCCCCATTTTGTCGCGGCCGATGCCGGTGACGCTCACGCCGTAATGGACGCCGCCTTGGCTGAGCAAGTACGCCGCTTTATTGATGATGCCGCTGTTTGTATGGACGCCGCCGTTGTCTTGCATGCCGGTTTATTTTACTGAAAATTATAACGTTTTTTGTCTGCTTCCATCGCCCTTCGGCACTAAAAAACAAAACAGGCGCCCCAAACGATTGGGACACCTGTCGAACAAAACGTGCAGGCCGCCTTCGGCTGCCGGCTGCATGTCGGCCGAAACTGTGATGTCTCATTAACATGGAAACCTTCTTCACGAAAGCCCGCATCGCCATTCGCACGGACGCCCGGCCGCGGTCAGGCGGAAACGGCAGGCGCGACGAGGCATCATCGTTTCGGCACCGTTTCCCCTTCCCACTCAAGCATGCCGCCTGTCATGTTGCGGACGCGATAGCCAAGCTCTTGCAAGTAGCGGCAGACGTTTTCGCTCCGCCGTCCGGAGCGGCAGACGAAAATATATTCTTCATTGCGGTCGAATTCCTCAAGCCGATCGGGGATGTCGCCCATTTTGATATGCTTGGCGCCCGGAATCATGCCGAGGGCGACTTCCTCGTCTTCGCGCACATCGACAATGTTCAGCTTTTCACCGCGTTCGAGTTTTTCTTTCACTTCAGCCGGCGTGATTTCCTTGATCTCTTCCATGGCAGATCGACCCCTTTCGTTGGTGGATCAGGAGCGGGCCGAAGCCCGCCCTCATCATCAGTTGGCGACGATATTGACGAGCTTGCCCGGGACGGCGATCACTTTGCGCACCGTTTTGCCCTCGAGCTGCTCTTTAATTTTTTCGTCGGCCAGCGCCCGCTCCTCGAGCGCTTCTTTTGGCAAGTCGGCTGGCACGTGCAGGCGCGACCGCACTTTGCCGTTGATTTGCACGACGATTTCGACGACGTCGTCGACGAGCTTCGTTTCATCATACGCCGGCCACGGTTCGTAGGCGATCGTGTCCGTATGGCCGAGCTTTTGCCACAACTCTTCGCCGATGTGCGGACAAACCGGTGACAAGAGCTTGACGAAGCCTTCCATGTATTCTTTTTTCATTTGCTCCGCTTTGTACGCTTCGTTGATAAACACCATCAGCTGCGAAATGGCAGTGTTAAAGCGCAAGCCTTCATAGTCTTCCGTCACTTTTTTCACCGTTTGATGATAGACGCGCTCGAGCGTATCGTTCGCCGGTTCGTCGACAATGTTCGGGTTCAGTTCGCCATTCTCGGTGACAAAGAGTCTCCAGACGCGGTCGAGGAAGCGCCGCGCCCCATCAAGCCCTTTCGTCGACCAGGCGATCGACGCTTCAAGCGGCCCCATGAACATTTCATACAGCCGCAGCGTGTCGGCGCCATGGCTTTCGACGATATCGTCCGGGTTGACGACGTTACCTTTGGATTTGCTCATTTTTTCGTTGTTTTCGCCCAAAATCATCCCTTGGTTGAACAGCTTTTGGAACGGCTCTTTCGTCGGCACGACGCCAAGGTCATAGAGAAACTTATGCCAGAAGCGGGCGTACAGCAAATGCAAGACCGCGTGCTCCGCCCCGCCGATGTAGACGTCGACCGGCAGCCATTTTTTCAATTTCTCCGGATCGGCGAGCTGCTTGTCGTTGTGGGGGTCGATGTAGCGCAAGTAATACCAGCAGCTGCCCGCCCATTGCGGCATCGTGTTCGTTTCGCGCCGCCCTTTTTTCCCGGTTTTCGGGTCGACAACATTGACCCATTCTTCGATGTTGGCCAGCGGCGACTCGCCCGTTCCCGACGGACGGATTTCATCCGTTTTCGGCAACACAAGCGGCAATTCCTCTTCCGGCACCGGCGTCATCGTGCCGTCTTCCCAATGGATGATCGGAATCGGCTCGCCCCAGTAGCGCTGGCGGCTGAACAGCCAGTCGCGCAGCCGGTACGACACTTTTTTCCGCCCTTTGCCATGCTCCTCAAGCCAGGCGATCATTTTGTCGATCGCTTCCTGCTTGTTCAAGCCGTTTAAAAACTCGGAGTTGATATGCTCACCATCTCCGGTGTACGCTTCCTTTTCGATATTCCCGCCGGCAACGACTTCTTTGATCGGCAAGTGGAATGTTTTCGCGAATTCATAGTCGCGCTCATCGTGCGCCGGCACGGCCATGATCGCTCCGGTGCCGTAGCTCATCAAGACGTAGTCGGCGATCCAAATCGGAAGCCGATCGCCGGTGACCGGGTGAATGGCGTACGCGCCGGTGAACACACCCGTTTTTTCTTTCGCCAAATCGGTGCGCTCAAGGTCGCTTTTGCTTTGAATTTCCTTTAAGTAGGCGTCAACGGCTGGCTTTTGCTCCGGCGTTGTGATTTTTTCCACGAGCGGATGCTCCGGCGCCAAGACGGTGTACGTCGCGCCAAACAGCGTATCGGGCCGCGTCGTGAAGACGGTGAACGTTTCGTCATGGCCGTCGACGGCGAACTCGATTTCCGCTCCCTCCGAACGGCCAATCCAGTTGCGCTGCATTTCCTTAATGCTTTCCGGCCAGTCGAGCTCTTCTAAGTCTTCGAGCAGCCGGTCGGCGTAGGCGGTGATTTTCAACACCCATTGCCGCATCGGCTTGCGAATGACCGGATGTCCGCCGCGCTCGCTCCGGCCGTTGATCACCTCTTCGTTCGCCAGCACGGTGCCGAGCGCCGGGCACCAGTTGACCGGCATTTCATCCATGTAGGCGAGCCCTTTTTCATACAGCTTCAAGAAAATCCATTGCGTCCATTTGTAATAATTCGGGTCGGTCGTGTTGATTTCACGGTCCCAGTCGTATGAGAACCCGAGCGATTTGATCTGCCGGCGGAAGTTGTCGATGTTTTTTTGCGTAAACTCCGCCGGGTCGTTGCCGGTGTCAAGCGCATATTGCTCGGCCGGCAGCCCAAATGCGTCCCAGCCCATCGGGTGAAGGACGTTGTACCCTTGCATCCGCTTCATGCGCGCCAAAATGTCGGTTGCCGTATACCCTTCCGGATGGCCGACGTGCAAGCCGGCGCCGGACGGATACGGGAACATGTCAAGCACATAAAACTTCGGCTTGTTGTCATCATCGGGCGTGCGGAACGTTTTGTTTTTCTCCCAATAGTCCTGCCATTTTTGTTCAATTTCGCGGTGGTTGAAGCTCATCGCAGCACTCCTCCTATCCAGTTTTACTTGCATCATAGACGAAAATATGTACAAAAAAACCCCTCATCCCGAACAAAAGGGACGAGAGGAACACTTCCCGCGGTACCACCCTTTTTTGGCGCGCCTATGGCGCACCCGCTTTGTTCCTTAACGCAGATTCACGGCCGGCGTTATCGGCCGCAGCCGTTCACGCCGGCAACTCCGAGGCGAGTTCGCGGATTGACTTCGGTTGACTCGCACCGACCGTCAACTCTCTGCCGTCCATCAAGCCCGCTACTATTCCTCTTCACCGTTGTTCGCTTTATGATGACAAATTTATTATTATTGTAAAAAATTTGTCGATCGATTGCAAGCGAAAAACTAGACGGTCACAGCCGTTTTTTCCCCCGCCTCTTCCGCCCGCTTCGGCAGCCCCCGGTCATACACGAGCGCCGCGCCGACGGCCAGCAGAGCGAAGGCGACAAGCAATCCGATGAGCGGTTTCATTCCGAACGCATCGGCGACCCACCCGCCGAGGACCGGCCCGATCATCCGTCCAGCCGTGGCCGTGCCGTTGACGATCCCTTGGTAAAACCCGGCTCTCCCCAGCGGCGCCAGCTCGTTCACCACCGCCGGAATCGCCGGCCAGACGATCATTTCGGCGATCGTGAGCACAACCATCGACGTCGCAAATTGCAAAAGTGAATCCGCGCCAAACAATATCGCAAACGAGACGGTGAAAACGGCGAACCCGATGGCGATCTGCCGCTTCATCCCCGGCATAAAGCGGCGGACCAACGGCGCCAACAGCGGCTGGCCGAGCACGATCAAGGCGCCGTTGATCGTCCAAAGCAAGCTGTAGTGATGAACCGGAATGGAAAGCTCGCGCGTATAGGCGGCGATCGTCGTCGACCATTGGACGTAACTCATCCAGCATAATCCATAGCCGGCGCAAAGAAGGACAAGGGCGCGGATGTGCGCCCGGGGCGCCCCGTCCCCCGTTCGGCGCTTCCGCTCTTTTCTCCGCAGCGGCGGAAGCGGCATGCGCCGCAGCCCAATGACGACCGTCGCCAAAAAAGCGGCATACAGCCAAACGTTCGCCCAAAACACGAGCGCAAACGAATGCGAGGCGACAACGCCGCCAAGCGCCGAGCCGGCGGCGACGCCGATGTTTTGCGCCACATACAAGGCGTTGAATGCCCGCCGTCCCCCTTCCGGCCAAACCGCCCCGACATACGCCGACGCCGCCGGAAAGACGACGCCGTTGCCGATGCCGACAAGCGCCAGCCAGACGGCATAATGCGGCCAACCATGCCAGACGCCCAAACCGACAAGCGCCGCCATCGTCAGGCACGCTCCGGACACGAGCGTGCGAAACCCGCCGATCCGGTCAAACAACATGCCGCCGAGCAAGCTGCCAATGACGCTGCCGCCGGAGTTGAGCATCAGCACCGCTCCCGCTACGACGAGCGGCTGGCCGAGCTGTTCATGCAAATAAATGGTATTTAGCGGCCATAAAAACGACGCTCCTGTGACATTGAGCGCCATGCCGACAAGCAGCCACCAAAGAGCACGGGGCATCGGTCATCATCCTTTTCGTCTGCTATTTCGACTCCCAAACTAATTGTATGTGGGAAAGCGAAAAAAAGCAATCAAAAAAAGAGGGCGGCATGGCGCCCTCACAGACAGCGGCGCGTCACCCGTTCCGCTGCTTGGAGCGGGCCGGCTGGCCACCTGTTTGTTCATACTGTTTTTTCGCCAGTTTCACCGGATCAAAGTCTTGGCCGAGTTCCAAATCGTTATTGTTGTGACCGTTGCGCGTTTTTTGCTCCGGGTTCGTTTGTTTCAGACGTCGCTTCATTCCTTGTTCCTCCTTGTGTTCGCCATCAAGCAGACAGCCGCCCTGCGGTTGCTTTCCGTTTCACCGGTCAGGCAACATCCGCTTGTTATGCACCAGGACCTTCGATAGCGGCCATCGTGCAAAGCTCTTGTTTCATCGGTCAAGCAAAATCATCTCGTTTTGCAGCTGCTCAAGCTGAAGCCGCATCCGATGCAGCTGTTCCCGCTGCTGGGCGTTGCAACTTCGCGCCAAGTGAGCCAAATCGTTGACTGTCTGCTCAAGCATTTGCTGGGCGTTTGTGTATTCCGTGATGTTGTAGTGCTCTTGCTTTTGCGCTTCCGTATATTGTTCTTTCGCAAAGCGGATGACGTCTTCGCACCGCTGCAAAAATTCTTCCACCGATTGTCTTGTCGCCATGCGCTCACCTCTTTTCATGATGTTCCCTCATCTTTACTATGCGCCGACGCTTTCATCTGTATCACGTCAATGATTGGCAACAGTCGCTTTTTGCCGCCATCCGTGGTACAATGCAAGGATGATGCCATTTCAGCACAAGGAGAGAACGGCCGTGACAAACGCAATCCCATTTCCATATGCCGCCGACGGAAAACGGTATCACACATGGAACTGCCATTTGCGGCAAACGTTCGGC
Source organism: Geobacillus sp. (assembly GCF_017515625.1). Classification (NCBI taxonomy): domain Bacteria; kingdom Bacillati; phylum Bacillota; class Bacilli; order Caryophanales; family Anoxybacillaceae; genus Geobacillus; species Geobacillus sp. The sequence continues at coordinate 4,423 of NZ_JAFWFM010000152.1, read as the reverse complement.
CAAAACGTGTTCAAAGTCGCCCTTGACGGCAGGTTTGACTGCCCGAACCGCGACGGAACGGTGACGTATGGCGACTGCACGTTTTGCAGCGCCGCCAGATCGGGCGATTTTGGCCCGATGTGGAGCGTCAACAAATGGGAAGGGCTAAACGCCATTGACGCTGAACTCAAGCGGCGGGACAGCTTTCAAGGAAAGCGGCGCGAACAGGGGGTGGCAAACGCATGGCCATCATGAATATTTTGCCGTTTGCCCGCTTTTTGCTTGATCAAGCAGTCAACGAAGGCGACATCGCCGTCGATGCGACAGTTGGCAACGGCCATGACACCGTCTTTTTAGCCGAGCTCGTCGGGGAGCGCGGGCATGTGTTTGGTTTTGATATTCAAGCCGAAGCGATCGCGGCGGCCAGAGCCCGCCTCGCCGAACACGGGCTGGACGGGCGGGTGACGCTGTTTCAGACAAGCCATAGCCTGCTGCTCGAAACGCTCCCCGACTCCGTTCACGGACGCATCGCCGGCGCCGTGTTCAACCTCGGCTATTTGCCGGGCGGCAATAAGCAAATCGCCACCCAGCCGGAATCGACGATTCAAGCGGTCGAGCAGCTTCTTTCCATCCTAAAGCCGGGCGGCATCATCGTTCTTGTCGTCTACCACGGCCATCCGGAGGGAAAGCGCGAACGCGACGCGCTCCTTGATTACGTCCGCTTTCTTGATCAACGGCGCGTCCATGCCTTGAAATACGAATTCATCAATCGGCAAAACAACCCGCCGTTTTTGATCGCACTCGAGAATCGGGCGGATGGGAGCGCCTGATTCCGTCCGATCCGCCGACGAACCACTGCTCTCGCCAGTACAAGCAAACGGCTGCCCTTACGAAAAGGACAGCCGTTTTTGTTGCTCCTGCCAAAAGCGGTACGCTTTTCCGTTCCAATAAAAAAACATCGACGCCGCCCCGCCGGCGCGGACGAGCCGGCGCGCCAGCCGGTGCAGACCGCGTTGCTTTTTCACCTTGGCATCCGACAAATACAACCCAAGAAGCCCTCGGTGAATAAGGCGGTGAAACTGGCTGTGCGGAAGGGCGCCGACATGGCGGTCGGCCTCTTCGATGAAATGGCAAAGCCGCTCAAGCATCACCGTTTCATTCGGATAGTAAAAGCAAAAATTCAAATCGCCGCCGGCTCGATCTTCCTCTTGATCGATCAAATAGTCGAGCAAAATGTGCAGCCCTTGAATGTATGGAAAATAACCGTCGCGCACTTGTCTCGCCATCTCCGGCGGCAGCGATTCGCCAAACGCATAGGCGACGAGGCAGAAAATACCGAGCGTCGAACCGGAGCAGGCGGAAAACTCATACCACTCCATCGGCGGCAAGGCGTCTTTGTATTGCGCGAACCATTTCTCCAGCCGCGGCACCCGCTCGCTCGCTTCGACATGTTTATGCACTTGCAAGTCGCAATAATATCCGGCCAATTCATGCAAAAATGGGGCGATCGTCTCATAATGGCGCACCGTCTCGAGCACCTCTTGGCACGTGCGGACAAGCGCCGGCAAATAGCCGCCGTCTTCCTGTTCGCGGCGATGTCGGTAATAGTTCGACGGCTCGGCGCCGATTGTCAACGCGTCCGGCATCGAATCGTGCAAGGCGCGAAAGTCGAGCGGATCGAGCGAGGTGCTGCGGTCGCACAAATTATCCAAATAATCGCTGATCGTCTGGTAAGCCACGATAAAGCGGATGCAATCCTCCATGTTTTCTCCGGCCAAAAGCGCCAAAATGGAGCCGCCTTCGCAATGGAACGTTTTCGACGCGATGCTCGCCAAGGCCTGGCGCCGAAGCTCCGGGTCGGGAATGCGCTCGGCCTGGCGCCGCCAATAGGCAAGCTCGCGGTGGACAAGCGGAAGCACGTCACGATACACCATTTTCATCAAGGCGATGGGGTTTTTCGGAATGTTCAATCGGTTCACCTCAGGTGCAAACACCATGGTCTCGTCTCCTAGCATTTCCATCTTATCGGCAACCAAAATTGTTTCGCGTCTGAACAGCTTGCGATCTCGTCTTCCAGTATTGCCATCAATGCGGCCGGGGCAAATCATAAAAGGGTTGGCGACGGAATGAAAAAGCCGCTCAACAACGGTTCTTCTCACGTTGAGAAGCTTTGTGAAATCGGATCTTCTTCCCCGATCCCAACCACTCATCGGGCGAAACGAAACGTTTTTCACCAATCCCGATTAGGCGCGCTCGCTTTCGTTGGCGATTTGGACGCAGCGTTGTACAATACATGGTGAACGATCGATTTTGCAACAGAAAGGAATGAACGCCCATGATTTACCCATACAAAGGCAAAACGCCGCAAATTGCCGCCTCCGCCTTTATCGCCGACTATGTGACGATCACCGGCGATGTCGTGATCGGCGAAGAGACAAGCATTTGGTTCAATACCGTCATTCGCGGCGATGTGGCACCAACGGTGATTGGCAACCGGGTCAATATTCAAGATAACTCAATTTTGCATCAAAGTCCAAACAATCCGCTTATCATTGAGGACGGGGTGACGGTCGGCCATCAAGTCATTTTGCACAGCGCCATCGTTCGCAAAAACGCGCTCATCGGCATGGGCTCAATCATTTTGGACCGCGCGGAAATCGGGGAAGGCGCGTTTATCGGCGCCGGCAGTTTAGTGCCGCCGGGCAAAAAAATTCCACCCAACACGCTCGCCCTCGGCCGACCGGCGAAAGTCGTCCGCGAACTGACGGAAGACGATATCCGCGAAATGGAGCGCATCCGCCGCGAATATGTCGAGAAAGGGCAGTATTACAAAGCGCTGCAGCAACAGCGGACATCGTGCGCCGACAAAAAAGAGCTACCGTGATCAGGCAGCTCTTTTTCTTTCATCACTTGTCCGCCAGCGCCAGCGCTTGTTCTCTCAGCGTCGTCGCTTTATCAGTGCGCTCCCACGGCAAGTCGATGTCCGTACGCCCAAAATGGCCGTAAGCAGCCGTCTGTTTGTAAATCGGGCGGCGCAGGTCAAGCATTTTGATGATGCCCGCCGGGCGGAGATCGAAGTTGCTGCGCACGACCTCAATCAAAATGTCTTCCGACACTTTGCCGGTGCCGAACGTATCAATGGAAATCGATACCGGACGGGCGACGCCGATCGCGTAGGCGAGCTGCACTTCGCATTTGTCGGCCAGTCCTGCCGCGACGATGTTTTTCGCGACATAGCGGGCCGCATACGCTGCCGAGCGGTCGACTTTCGTCGGATCTTTGCCCGAGAACGCGCCACCGCCGTGGCGGGCGTAGCCGCCGTACGTATCGACGATGATTTTGCGCCCCGTCAACCCAGCATCCCCTTGCGGACCGCCGATGACAAACCGTCCTGTCGGGTTGATGAAATAGTTCGTGTTCTCATCAAGCAGCTCCGCGGGCACGACCGGCTTGATGACCTGCTCTTTAATGTCGCGCTCGATTTGCTCTTGCGTAATTTCCGGATGGTGCTGCGCGGAAACGACGATCGTATCGACGCGCACCGGTTTGCCGTTTTCATCGTATTCGATCGTCACTTGCGTTTTCCCGTCCGGCCGCAAGTACGGCAAGACGTCCGTTTTACGCACTTCCGCCAATCGGCGCGCCAAGCGGTGCGCAAGCGAAATCGGCAGCGGCATCAATTCTTCCGTCTCATTGCAGGCGAACCCAAACATCAATCCTTGGTCGCCGGCGCCGATCGCTTCAATTTCCTCATCAGTCATCTGACCTTCGCGCGCCTCGAGCGCCCGATCCACCCCCATCGCAATGTCCGGCGATTGTTCGTCAATCGACGTCAGCACCGCGCACGTATCAGCGTCAAATCCGTATTTGGCGCGCGTGTAGCCGATCTCCCGGATCGTATCGCGGACGATGCGCGGAATGTCCACGTATGTTGATGTCGTGATTTCCCCGCTCACGAGCACCAGCCCGGTCGTGACGCTCGTTTCGCAGGCGACGCGGGCGTTTGGATCTTTTTCCAAAATCGCATCCAAAATGGCGTCAGAAATTTGGTCGCAAATTTTATCCGGATGTCCTTCCGTCACAGACTCTGAAGTAAACAAGCGGCGTTTGGCTGACATTCGGTTTGTTTCCTCCTCTTGGCATAATGTGGCGACACGGAACTCATTTCCCTTTTTCCCTTCGCAATATAAAAAACCTTTCCTGTAACGGCTGAGGAAAGGTCATGGCAATCGTATTGCTTCCTTTCACTCTTATCGTTCAAGGACTGCGCCTTGCCACAGGTTAGCACCATTTCACACATGTCCAGTTGTGACGGTTGCTGGGCTTCATCGGGCCTGTCCCTCCACCGGCTCGGGATAAGAGTATCCGTTCAATGACTTATCTTATCGCAACGGAATCGGCAAAGTCAACTATCAAAATTCATTTGAGTCAGTCAAGACTTTGT